>CAIUTH010000171.1 GCA_903902075.1 uncultured Alphaproteobacteria bacterium | reverse complement strand
CGGACTGCTGCGGCAGCTGCCCGCGGAAACCGCGCATCGCGCCACCTTGAAACTGGCGGCTGTCGCAGGCCCGCTGATCCCATCGCCCGCGCCCGATGACGCGCGGCTGGCGGTCAGCGCCTTTGGCCTCAATTTTCCCAATCCGGTCGGCCTGGCCGCGGGCTTCGACAAGAATGCCGATGTGCCGGACGCGATGGCCAAGTTCGGCTTTGGTTTTGTGGAATGCGGCACCGTCACACCTAGGCCGCAGGCGGGCAATCCGCTGCCGCGCCTGTTTCGTTTGAGCGAAGACGGCGCGGTGATCAACCGCATGGGCTTCAACAATGGCGGCAGCCTGGAAGCGGCCAGGAACCTGGAACGTCGCAAGGGAAAAGGCATTGTCGGCATCAATATCGGCGCCAACAAGGACAGCGAAGATCGCATCGCCGATTATGCCCGCGGCTTTGCGGTGCTGGCGCCGCTGGCCGATTACGTCACTGTCAACGTGTCTTCGCCCAACACGCCGGGCCTGCGCGGCCTGCAGAACCGCGAAGAGTTGACGCGCCTGCTGGACACGATGATCGCGGCGCGCATGAAGGGCGGTTACAAGCCCATCCTGCTCAAGATCGCACCCGACCTGGACGCGCATGGGCTGGACGAGATCGCACAAGTGGTGCGCGCCAGCGGCATCGAGGGCCTGATCGTCTCCAACACGACAATTGCACGGCCGCCGCTGAAATCCGCACATGCGGGCGAAACCGGCGGGCTGTCGGGCAAGCCGCTTCTGGCGCCGTCGACCTTGGTGCTGGCGCAGATGCATCAAAGATTGGGTGGTGCGGTGACGTTGATCGGTGTCGGCGGCATCGCCTCCGGCGAAGACGCCTATGCCAAGATCCGGGCCGGGGCTTCGCTGGTCCAGCTTTATACCGCGCTGGCCTTCCACGGTCCGGGGCTGGTGAGACGCATCAAGCGCGAATTGCTGGCCTGCCTGGCGCGTGATGGTTTTGCAAAATTGACCGACGCCATCGGCACGGCAAATTGACGGCGTGTCACGAACGGCGCAAATTCCCGGGATGGAGACCAAGCCGACACCAGCAGGCCGCCGCGAACTGACCAAGGCGCAGAACCGCGAGACCATCCTGGCCGCCGCGCGCACCGTCTTTGCCCAGCTGGGATTTGCCGCCGCCACCGTGCGCGACATCATCCGCGCCACGCCGCTCGCCTCGGGGACTTTCTACAACTACTTCAAGTCGAAAGAGGAAGTGTACCAGGCGCTGCGCGACGAGGTGGCGTTGGCGGTACGGCCACGCCTGCGCGAGGCGCGAGCGGGCGCGCAGACCGCCGAAGCCTTTCTGGCGCAAAGCTTTGGCGCCTTCTTTCAGTTCGTGGCCGAAAGCGGCCAAAGCACCGCCGGGCCGGAGCGCTTCCGCATGGATTCGCCCGAAGTGCTGGCCGGGTTTGCTGAACTGCGCGAAGACATCGTGGCCGCCCAGGCGCGCGGGCTGCTGCCCGCTGCCGATGCTGCAAGCTTGAGCGCGGCGCTGGTCGGCGTGGCATTTGAACTTGCCGAACAGGTCAAGGCCGGTGCTGACGTGGCGCAGGCCACGCAATTCGCCACCGCGCTTTTCATGGGCGGCATGACTGCCCTGCCGAAGGCTTAAGAGCCCTTCTTGGCGGCGGCCGCCTGGTACTCGCCCCAGATGCGGTCTTTTTCCGCGCCCAGTTGGTGCAGCCAGGTCCAGCTGTACAGGCCGGTGTCATGGCCGTCGCTGAAGGCGATGCGCACGGCGTAATTACCCACCGGGTCCAGGCCGGCGATGGTCACGTCCTTCTTGCCCAGCACGATGGTCTTGGGTCCGCCATGGTTGCGCACTTCGGCGCTGGGCGATTCCACCCGCAGCAATTCGGCGGGCAGATCGAAGCGCGCGCCGTCGTCGAAGGCGACGGTCAGCATATTCTGTTCCGGGTTCAGCCGGATTTCGGTCGGCCAAGGGCTATCTGAGGGCATCGCGCTCTTCATCCGTGAGTTGCCGCGCTTCGCCGGTCAGCATCACCGGCACGCCGCCGCGGATGGGATAGGCCAAACCGGCGGCGCGGGACACCAGTTCCTGCTTGTCGCGGTCATAGCGCAGGACGGTCTTGGTCAGGGGACAGACCAGGATTTCCAGAAGCCTGGGATCGGTATCCATCAATTGACCGTGGTGGGGCCGTCGGCGCCCCCCATCTCCAGCAGCGCCATCAGGGTGGAGGCGCGTTCCTGGAAACTGGCGGCTTCCAGCAGCGCCTGCTTCTCGGCCGGATCGAAGGGGCACATCATGGCCAGGGCATTGACCAGCGCTTCGCCCGGCGCGGTCATCACGCTTTTCCAGTCCGCCTTCATGTCGCGGGTGGACAGATACGCCTTCAGCGCCGCCAGCAGGCGGTCGCGGGGGAAATCCTCGTCGCTCAGCTGCGCCAGGTCGCCGGCAAACGGCGCGAAGTCGCAAAAGCCGGCGCGCCAGGCGGTGGCGCTCTGCATCTCGCCGGCCAGGCGGAAGCGGCACAGGCCCGTCAGGGTGATCAGGTAGCGGTTGTCGTTGGTTTCCTGGAACGAGACGATTTTCCCGGCGCAGCCCACCTGCGAGAGGGCCGGACGCATCACCTTGTCCTCGCTCTCGGTGGGCTGGATCATGCCGATCAGCCGGTCGCCCTGCAGGGCATAATCTACCATCTCCAGATAACGCGGTTCGAAGATGTTCAGCGGCAACTGCCCGCGCGGCAGCAGCACCGCGCCGGTCAGCGGGAACAGCGGCAGCGAGCCGGGCAGATCGGAATAGGAATGGTAGTGGCGCGGCATCAGGCGAACAGGATCCCCGACAGTTTGCGCCGCGCCTCGATGGTGCGCGGATCGGTGAAGCCCATCGCCTCGAACAGGGTGACCAGTTGCTTCCGGCCGGCTTCCTCGTTCCAGGTCCGGTCGCGGCGGATCAGTTCCAGCAGCTCGGCGATAGCGCCATCACGGTCGCCGCCCGCATCCAGCGCCATGGCCAGGTCGTAGCGGGCCTGGTGATCTTTGGGATCGGCGGCGAGCTTGGCGCGCAGGTTCGCGATCTCGCTGCTTTCCGGCGCGGGGGCCTCGCGCAGCTTCAATTCGGCTTCCACGGCGCGGATGGCTTCGTGCTGGGCTGCGTCGAGCTTGACCATCTGCAGCACGGTCTTGGCCTGTTCGACTTCGCCGCCGGCGATATAGGCGCGCGCCAGGCCTGCCACGGCTTCGGGATGGCCCGGCTCGTCCTGCAGCACATGGCCGAAGGCCTGGGCCGCCATGGCAAAGTCGCCGGCCGCCAGCGCCTCTGCGCCCACCGCCAGAACCTGGGCGGTGTGTTCGGGGCCGCCATGATGATGGTCGTGATCGTGGCCATCATGGTCATGGCCGTGATCGTGCGCGCCGCTGCCATCCGCCAGGGCGGCGACAAAGGCCTTGATCTGGCTTTCGGGAATGGCGCCCATGAAGCCGTCCACCGGCTGGCCGTTCTTGAAGGCATAGACGGTGGGAATCGACTGGATGCGCAGCTGCTGGGCGATCTCCGGATTCTCGTCGATATTGACCTTCACCAGCTTCACCGCGCCGTTCGCGGCATCCACCGCCGCTTCCAGCGCCGGACCCAGCGTCTTGCAGGGGCCGCACCAAGGCGCCCAGAAGTCCACGATCACCGGCGTGGTGCGGCTCTGTTCCAGCACGTCGGCGGCGAAGGTGGCCAGGCCCGAATCCTTGATGTGGGGGCTGGTGCCGGTTGCCGCATTCTGGGCGGGCTGGGAGGTGACGGGACGTCCGCCGGGGCCGATCAATGCCATGTCCGTGATTTCCGAGAGTTTCCTTCCCGGAAGATGGTCATTCCGCCTTGGAAATGGAAGAGCGGACGACTTGCCTCTGCCAGGCCCACAGGGCCGGCGTGACGCCCAGTTCCATGATCAGGGGGAATATGACCGACAGCCCGAAGGCGCCCAGGCGGGCCGCCGTGAAGGCCCGGGCCAGCCCGCCCACCACCACCAGCCCGGTGAGGATGGTGAAGGCGTGGCGCTGGCGCTCGAGGGTGGGGATCAGGGACCAGAAGCTCAGGCCCAGCCCCAGCAGCAGCCCGCTGAGATAGGCGGCATGGGTAAAGGCATGCGGCGGCCCGCTCAGTGACAGCAATTCGGGGCGCAGCGCCCCCAGCGCGCCGGCCGACACCGGCACTAGGCCGGCGATCGCCACGGCGATCTGGAGGGAGCGTCTGCTGTTCATGCCAAGAGGATACGCAGACCGAAGGCGAACGGACTAGGGAACGAGCTTGGCGATCCAGTTGGGCAGGGCGAAAGTGGCGGCGTGGATGGCCGGATTGTAATAGTCGCACTGCAGCTTGATCTTCTTGTAGGCCTTGGCCGCCTTCTTGATGCCCTTCTCGGTGCCCAGCGCATTGCCGCCCTTGGTCGCCCAGCTCAGCGCCATGAAGCCACCGATATAGGTGGGCACCACGGACAGATAGAGGCCCGACTTGGGGAAGAAGCGCGCCAGTTCCTGCAGCGCCTCGGTGATCTCCCAGGGCTGGTAGAAGGGTACGCCGGTCTGGAAGGTGGCGTAGCCGCCGGGCTTCAGGGCGCCCTTGACGCGGTCATAGAAGGTCTCGCCGAACAGCGCCTTGCCCGGGCCCACCGGATCGGGACGGTCGGCGATGATCAGGTCAAAGCGGTTCTTGGTGGATTTGCGGCCCAGATATTCGAAGGCATCGGCCACTTCGACCGTCATGCGCTTGTCCTTGAAGGCCTTGGCGTTGATCGCGCCGAAATGCTTCTTGCACAGGCGGATGACGTCGCCGTCGATATCCACCAGCACGACTTCCTTGACGTTCTTGTGCTTGAGGGCCTCGTCGGCGATGGACAGGTCGCCGCCGCCCACGATCATCACCCGCTCGACCTTGCCATGCTCCAGCATGGGCAGGTGGGTCAGCATGTCGGCATAGGCGCTTTCATCCCGGCTGGTGATCTGGACGATGTCGTCCAGGGTCATCACCCGGCCGTTGGCCACGGTGTCAAAGATGCGGATGTGCTGGTACTTGCTCTTCTCATCCGCCAGCACCTTGGTGATCTCCATGGACTGGGCGTAACCCTTGTGGAGACGCTCCACCTGGACCTCGTCGGAGGCCTTGTGGGTCTTGGTCTTGCTCGGCTGGGGCTGGGGACGGGCCATAACGCTTCCTTAAGAGATGTGACAGCGGCAAGCCGTATAGGGCTGCTTCGCGGCGCTGTCTACCGCGGCGGCGCTGCGCGAGTAAGGCCCATTTCATCGGACTTTCCGGCGCCGCCTGGACGGCTGTCACACAGTGTTTTTGGCATCATGCAGAGCCACCGCCAGCGTGGCCTCAAAAGGGTGTGGGCGAAAAAAAATGGGCGCGGGGGAAAATTCTTCTTGCATGGGGGGGGTGTTGGCCCTATTTCGAATTCGACCCGGCGAGAAAAAAAGCCGGACAAAGCGACGACCGGGTGACCCCGTGCGTCGCTTTCTTCTTTAGGCGCGTCCGGAAGTCCACAAGGCCAAGGCGTAGGTGTCAACTCCAAGACGGGTAGGTGTCTAATGGCTCGACTGAATCTGGTGGCGGCGAACCCGCAAAAAGAAATCAAACCCCGCGCCGCCAAGGCGCCGCGGCCGGTTGTCGTGACCCCTTCGAATGACGACCAGAAGGATCACTTCATCAACAAGAACGGCCTGTCCTATGCGGGCAGCCATGTGATTATCGACCTTTGGGAAGCCAAGGGCCTGGACGACCGCGAGCGCATCGAAACCGCGCTGATCGACGCGGTGAATGAAGCGGGCGCGACCCTGCTGCACATTCACCTGCACAAGTTCGAAGAAGGCGGCGGCATCTCGGGCGTGGCGGTGCTGGCGGAAAGCCACATCTCCGTCCACACTTGGCCGGAAAAGGGCTTCGCGGCCTTCGACGTCTTCATGTGCGGCGACGCGGAACCCATGAAGGCGCTGGAAGTCTTCAAGCGCGCCTTCAATCCCGGCCGCGTCGTGGTCGGCGAGCACAAGCGCGGCGTGGTCTAAGCCACTCCGCTTTTCCAAGAATTAAGGGCCGGAACGCAAGTTCCGGCCCTTTTTCTTTGCAGCAGGTCAGTCCGCTTTATGCCTTGGCGGATGGTGGCGCTGGTTCCTCGCCCGTCAGGCGGGCGGCCGTGTTGGCCGCCATGGTGGAGAGCAATGCGGAAGGCGTGATCCCGCGCTTGTTCGCCTCACGCTTCACCAGTTCCAGCCCGGTCCACAGGCGCAGTACCGCCTCGGCCATGATCCCCACCATGCGCGGTGATTCGCGCTTGGATCAGTATGGGAATCACCGACTCCCGCGT
>CAIUTH010000170.1 GCA_903902075.1 uncultured Alphaproteobacteria bacterium | reverse complement strand
GGCGCAGCCGCCGCCGGCAAGGCCAGCAAGGCGCAAAGCGCAGCCCCGGTTTTCCAGTTCCATGATGTCATCGCCGTCTCCCTGTTGGCGCCATTTTCTCATGGCCGTGTGGCAAGGGGTATGCTGCAATCCCGAGCGGGGAATAATTTTCCCCAATGTTGGGAGACAACCATGCGGATCGTGCTGACATCATGGCCCTTCTGGGCCGCGCTTTCGGCGTTGTTTGCCGCCCTGACCGCGATCTTCGGCAAGATCGGCGTGGAAAACGTCAATTCCGATTTCGCCACATTGATCCGCACCATCATCATCCTGGCCGTCATGCCTGTCTTCGTCGCCGCGACGCAGGCGTGGCAACCTTTGGACGCGGTGCCGCGCAGGACCTGGCTTTTTTTGACCCTGTCAGCACTGGCAACCGGCGCATCCTGGGTTTGCTATTACCGTGCCCTCAAGGCCGGCCCCACCTGTCCAAGCCCAGCTTCAGCCGAGTGAAGTTCGAAGTGATCCAGGGCCTGAACGTCCAGATCCTGCACCTGCAGAACTCCGTCTCGCTCCTCGCCGCCAAGTAACTGTTGCACGCCGCCCCCGCGTGTTAAGCCACGCAGGTTCATGAGCGACACCACCGTCTACCGCGACCGCGATCTTTATTCCTTCGTGGGTCTGCGCTTCATTTCCACCCTGGCCATCCAGGTCCAGTCCGTCGCCATCGGCTGGCAGGTCTATGACATGGAGCGCACGCCCCTGGCGCTGGGGCTTGTCGGCCTGTGCCAGTTCGCGCCCATGTTCCTGCTCACCTTGCCGGCCGGGGATATCACCGACCGTTTCAGCCAGCGCCGAATCTACAACGCGGCCGCTATGGTGCAGGCGGTGTGCAGCGCGCTATTTTTGGCTCTGTCCCTGTACCGGCCGCACAGCGCCTGGATGTTCTATTGTGTGCTGGTGCTGTTCGGCGCGGCACGCGCCTTTGCCGGCACCTCCAGTTCTTCACTGCTGGCCTTCCTGGTGCCGCCGCAAAATCTGCCCCGTGCCATGGCGTTCAGTTCGTCCTTCTTCACCGCCGCCACAATTTCGGGCCCGGCTCTGGGCGGCTTTCTCTATGCGCTGGGGCCGGTGTCGGTCTATTCGCTGTGCATCACCTGTTTCATCGGCGCGGCGCTCGCTGTGACGCAACTGGGCGGGCGCCGCTACACCCCCGCCCAGACCGACGCGACCCGCGTCGAGCGGGTGGCCGAGGGCGTGCGCTTCGTGCGCTCGCGGCCCGTCGTGCTGGGCGCCATTTCGCTGGACCTGTTTGCCGTGCTGCTGGGCGGCGCCACCGCGCTTCTGCCCGTCTATGCCCGCGACATCCTGCATGTCGGACCGATGGGGCTGGGCTTCCTGCGCAGCGCTCCTGCCGCGGGTGCCTTCTCCATGGCGTTTTTCCTTACCCATTGGCCACTGAAGACCAGGGTCGGCGCCAAGATGTTCGCCGCAGTGGAGGTGTTCGGCATCGCCACCATCGTGTTCGGCGTGTCGACATGGTTTCCGGTATCGCTGCTGGCGCTATTTGTGCTGGGCGCCTCCGACATGGTCAGCGTCAATATCCGCAGTTCCTTGATCGCGCTGTCCACGCCCGATTCCATGCGCGGACGTGTTTCCAGCGTTTCCATGCTGTTCATCGGCGCGTCCAACGAGCTGGGCGAATTTGAATCCGGTTTCACCGCGGCGCTGATGGGCACCGTGCCGGCGGTGGTGGCGGGCGGCATCGGTACGCTTCTGGTGGTGGGACTTTGGATGAAGCTGTTCCCGCCGCTGACGCGCGTGAACAAGTTCACCGATGTGGCTTTGCCGGTCTAATTAATGGTCGCCCTTATTCAAGAACAAAGGGCGACGGCTCGCTCCGCTCGCCTGCCCGCTGCTCCTAGGCCTTAACGAAAACATCCACGCGGTCGGCGGGACCGGTGTCATCGACGCCGCCCATGGCCCGCACATCGATGCGGTCGGGCGAGACGCCGTCTTCGATCAGCACCTGGCGGATGGCCAGCGCGCGCTTGAGCGACAGGCGGCGCGCTTCGGAACCCTTGTCGCCCTTGGCGCCGCCAAAGGCCTGAAGTTCGACCCGCGCATTGGGACCGGTCATGGCGGCGTTCAGGTCGTTGGCCAGAAACTTGATGGCGCCCAGCGCCGCCTTGGCGGGATCGGGTGCGTCCTTGGCGAACAGGATGACACTGCGCTTGCTGAGGTTTTCGTTGCCCGTGACCGGACCGGCCGGCGCGGTCTTTGGCGGCGGCGGCGGCGCGGCGCTGCCAAACACATTGCTGAGATCGGGGGTGCCGAAGGGGCTGACGCCGGGCGGCGGGGTGGGGGCAGGCGCGACGCGCACGGGCGCAGGCTCGGCCTTGGCGACCCGCACCGGCTTTTCGCGCGGCGGCTTGGGCGTGGCGGGGGCGGCGCGGGCAATCGCGCTGCGGCGGCGTGTGCCGGGCATGTGCAGGCTGATGGGGCCGCCGCGTTCGCCGGGCATGAGCAGGTAGGGCACGCTGCGGCCATATTCCCCGCCAGGATACAGCAGGGTACCGCCGGTGGGGCGGGCAGCCAGCGGATTGACCCGCACTTCCAGCCCGGAATCGACATTCTGCGCCAGGCTTACGCCGGTGGCCGCCAGCCAAAGACCGGCCGCAACAGCGAGTGTTGAGGGAAGACGCATGAAAGCCGACAGCTCGAAATAGTGCCCAAAGCGCAGCCTACTGGTAATCTAACACTTTGCAACCATTACCGAAATGCCTCACATTTCCGCCGCTTAAGGGAGAGCCCAATGAAGACCCGCGCCGCCGTTGCCTATGAAGCCGGAAAACCCCTCGTCATTGAAACCGTGGACCTGGAGGGTCCCAAGGCAGGCGAGGTGCTGGTCGAGATCAAGTCCACCGGCGTCTGCCACACCGACGAGTTCACCCGTTCGGGCGCCGACCCCGAAGGCTTGTTTCCCGTCATTCTGGGTCATGAAGGCGCCGGGGTGGTGGTGGATGTCGGGCCCGGCGTCACCACCCTGAAGAAGGGCGATCATGTCATCCCGCTCTACACGCCCGAATGCCGCGTGTGCAAAAGCTGCACTTCGCACAAGACCAATCTGTGCACCTCGATCCGTTCGACCCAGGGCCAGGGCGTGATGCCGGACGGCACCTCGCGCTTCTCCATCGGCGGCAAGAAGATCCATCACTATATGGGCTGCTCCACCTTCGCAAACCACACGGTGATGCCGGAGATTGCGCTGGCAAAAATCCGCGAGGACGCGCCGTTCGACAAGGTCTGCTACATCGGCTGTGGTGTCACCACAGGCATCGGCGCCGTCATCAAGACTGCCAAGGTCGAGCCGGGCGCCAATGTGGTGGTGTTCGGGCTGGGCGGCATCGGACTCAACGTGATCCAGGGCGCGCGCATGGCGGGCGCCAACATGATCGTGGGCGTGGACATCAACCCGGCGCGCGAAGGCCTGGCCCGCCAGTTCGGCATGACCCATTTCGTCAATCCCAAGGAAGTGAAGGGCGATCTGGTGCCGCATCTGGTCGAACTGACCAAGGGCGGCGCCGATTACAGCTTCGAATGTGTCGGCAATGTCGACCTGATGCGCCAGGCGCTGGAATGCACCCATCGCGGCTGGGGCGAGAGCATCATCATCGGCGTGGCAGGCAGCGGGCAGGAGATCAAGACCCGGCCCTTCCAACTGGTGACGGGCCGGGTGTGGAAGGGTACCGCCTTTGGCGGCGTGCGCGGTCGCACCGAGGTGCCCCAGATCGTGGACTGGTACATGGACGGCAAGATCAGCATCGATCCGCTCATCACCCACAAGCTGCCGCTGGAGCGCATCAACGAGGCCTTCGACCTGATGCACAGCGGCGAAAGCATTCGCACCGTCATTGAGTTCTGATCCGGTCGGATCGCCGCCGTTATTTCACGGTCATGCAGGCCGCGCTCCGGATTGAGTTCTGAAGGCTTTGGCGTAGGCTCTCTCCAAAAAAAGGGAGGGGCTCCTTGCGCATCCATTTGCTTGGTCTTTTGCTGCTGGCCACGCCGGCCTTGGCGCAATCGCTGGTGCCGCCACCCGTGCCGACGGGTGTCGATGTGCCGGACTGGGCGCTGCCCGGATCGGCCGCGCACAAACAGGTGCCGCCACCGATTGATTTTCATCGTCCCTCCGTCGCCGCTGGCGGCGCCATCGGCCAGTTCGAAGGTCAGACCGATGTGGGTGGCCCGCTGGCGCCGGGAAGCGCCAGCTATGACGGTGGCACCTACACCATCAACTCCGCCGGCTATAACATTTGGTACCAGCGCGACGAGTTTCATTATCTCTGGAAGAAAATGAGCGGTGACTTTTCGCTCGCGGGCACGGTGATGTGGCCCAACATCGACGACTTCCATGACCGCAAGGTGGCGCTGGTGATCCGCGACAGCCTGGATGATGACAGCCGCCAGATCATGGCCGCCCAGCATGGCAATGGCATGGTGCATATCGCCTGGCGGGCCGAGAAGACCGGGCCGATGATCGACGTCGAGTATCGTTCGGCGCGCCAGCCGCGCGCCGGCACGGCGGAACAGGGACCGCAGACGTTCCATCCCATCCGGCTCGGCATCGAGAAGAAGGGCGACGCGTTCCAGCTCTACATCAGCTGGCAGGGCGAAAAGGTGCACCCCG
Organism: uncultured Alphaproteobacteria bacterium; assembly: GCA_903902075.1. Taxonomy (GTDB): domain Bacteria; phylum Pseudomonadota; class Alphaproteobacteria; order Micropepsales; family Micropepsaceae; genus Rhizomicrobium. Next base: position 4,236 of record CAIUTH010000170.1, on the reverse strand, counting down.
AAGGCGCCCCAGTGACATTCAAAACCAACGGTCCATTTTACGTGGGCGTGGGTTTTGTCTCCCACCTGCCCGCGAATGTGCTGACGGCCAAGGTGAGCGACGTGGTGATGGCTAATGCGGCTGGGAGAGTGCGCTAACCTGATTGGGGATAGGCGGGTTTGGCGAGAAGCTGGTGAACCGGCACAAGCCAGCGCTCCGGCGGAACTTTCCTGCCCTGCTTATCAGGCATTGATACACCCGTACCGTGCAATTGACATGTTGAAACCCCAGTATCATGACTTTGTAATAGGCGAACAGGCACGGAGTGGATGATGCGATTGAGCGGACGCCTTTTCGTTGTGGCGGCCATCGTGGTTCTGGCGCTGGCGGGTGCCGCCTATTTCTTGTTGCTCCCCGGATTGTCGGTAGCGAGACAGGAGCCTTCGCGGTTTGAAGTGCAGGTGGCGACCTGGCTGTTGCATGCCAGCGTTCCGGCGGCGGAAAAGAACAAGGTCAATCCGCTGAATGCGCAGCCTGATCCGGCCAACATCCGGGCTGGGCATGACCTGTTCACCGCCAAGTGCGAGACCTGCCATGCCTATGACGGCGGCGGAAAAACCGAACTGGGCGCCGGCAGCTTCCCGCGTCCGCCCGTTCTGCGCTCCCTGGCGCCGTCCCTAACGGATGGCGAGATTTTCTATCATATCCGCAACGGCATCCGGAACACGGCGATGCCGGCCTGGAATTTCCCGGACCGTCAGGTCTGGCAGCTTGTTTCCTATATCCGCCATCTTGCCGTCATTGCCCCGGCTAAAGGCACCGACGTCGCGGTGCAGCAGGAGGGTGCGGTGCAATCGGCGCACTATGTCGGTTCGCAGGCCTGCGCCAGTTGCCACCAGGAAATCTATGATCGCTGGAAAAAGACCGCGATGGCAAATGTCGTCCGCGATCCCAAGGTCCATCCTGATGCCTTTGCCGCGGACCCTCAGACGGCGCCCGAAGAACTGCGCTTCTCCAAGGATGAGGTCGCCTTCGTTTATGGCAGCAAATGGAAGCAACGCTATTTCAAAAAGCAAGGCGACACTTTTGTGCCTATGCCGGTGCAATGGAATATCGAAACCAAAAAATGGTCGAAGTATCATGTGCCGGATGCGGGTGACTGGTGGGCGGTCAAGTATCCCGATCCGGCGGGCGACAACTCCAAGCGTCCCACGGGCCCCTTGTGTGACGGCTGTCACTCGGTCAACTACAACATCCAGACCAAAAAAGTCAGCGAATGGAACGTCGGCTGCGAGCAATGCCATGGCGCGGGCAGCGACCATGCCGCGAACCCCAAACTAGTCAACATTCTCAATCCCTCGCGGCAGAATTACTTGCAGGCCAATGACACCTGCATCCAGTGCCATTCCCAGGGCCAGCCGCTCTCCAATCCGATCCAGGGAACAAATTACGACTGGCCGGTCGGCTATCATGCCGGCTTGAAGCTGGCGGATTTCTGGAAGCTGGAAGAACACAAGCTGGGCGAAACCACTTTCACCCATTTCGCCGACGGCACGGCGCACAAGAACCGGATGCAGGGCAATGATTTCGTCCAGAGCCTGATGTATGCCCGCGGCGTGACCTGTTTCAGCTGCCACGATCCACATGGCAGCAAGAATGAGGCGATGCTGCGCAAGCCTGCCAGCCAGGTCTGCGGTACATGCCACAGCCTGAACGGGCAGAACGGACCGCGTGCGGCCAGTCTTGAGGAACATACCCATCACAAAGCCGGTTCACCGGGCAGCCAGTGTGTCGCCTGTCACATGCCGAAAATTCAGCCCGAGTTGCCGGGCGGGCCATTCATCGGCAGCCACACCTTCCATTTTGTGTCCCCAACCCAGACGACGGTGCTCAACGTCCCGAACGCCTGCAATGCCTGCCACAAGGACAAGGATGCCGCCTGGGCTTCGGCGGCTCTGAAGGGGTGGTCGGATCGGTCCCCCTGGCGCGTGGCGCAGTAAAGTGTGCGCAGGCTTGCGATAGCGCTTTTGGGGTGCTTGCTCTAGCCGGCCGGCGCGCGCGCATCGAATCACTTTCTGAAACCGAACTCCGGCTTGGACACACCTTTGCCCTGTCCACGCTGGGACTTTAGGCGGCTTAGCGGCCTTTGAGTTCTGCCTGGGCTGCCGTCATCAATGCCTGGAATTCCGGCTTCTGCATAAGCTTCAGCGCCAGCACGGTGCCGAACTGCTGGCCTGCCACGATATCGCTACGATAGTGCACGCCACAGATCAGCCGGCGTTCGGCATATTGCGATGCGCGCGCCAGGATTTCCTGGGACCTGGCGGGGACCAGGCTGGCCAGCACCACGCCCATCGAGAATGCCCTTGTGGCATGGCCGCTGGGATAGGAGTTGGCGGCCTTTCCGGGCTTGACCGGGGTGCAGGTCTTGATCGCGGGCTCGGCCGCATAGGGCCGGTCACGGTGGAAATAGGCCTTGGCGCCCTTGGTGTCGTCTTCTTCCTCGTCGCCGACCAGGGTCAGCAGCTTAAAGGTCTGGGGGCTGCCGGAGAGGTCGAAGCCGGCCGCATCGTTGAAGATGGTGGGCGTCTCGTTCTCCGCGTCGCGCTTGGCAACGGCCCGATCTTCAGCCGTGCTGCGGGCGGCGATGGCGTGCAGTTCGTCCATCTCGCGATGGGTGACGATCGCGTCGGGCGGCGGCGGCAGGTAACGCCCGGCGGCGAATTCGCCCGGCGCCAGCATGCCGGCCTGCGCGCCGGCCGATCCCAGCGCCATGGCGGCGCAAACCAGAAGACCGTATCGCATGAACGTGTCTCCTAGAAACGGGCCTTGACGGTAAACTGGAAGCCGCGCGAGGGCTGAAAGGAATAGGTGTCCAAGCTGCTGCCGCGATTGAAGATGTCGTCCACCCTGCTGCCACCGATTGGCGTCGAGTCGACAACGCTGACAGCGCCGATGCTGCGGGAGTTCAACACATTGGAGATGCCCAGGCCGAACTCAAGGGATTCCCAGCCGTAGCTGGCCTTGAAGTCCATGTTGGAATAGGCGCCCAGTTTGTAGAAATTGCTGTTGGAGGCATCGGAATACTGCTGACCGACAACTTTATCGATCAGCGAAATCTTCCAGGCGCCGCGTTTATAGAAAATGCCCTGAGCCGAAGTCCACATCGGGATCTGCTTGATCCACTTTCCACCCGTCTTGCCCGATCCGAGCGATCCGTTCAGGAACACCGACAAGCCTTCCAGGTCGCCGTCAAAGGCATAGGTGCCTTCACCCTCGATACCGTGATAGGTGGCAGTGCCGGTGTTCAGCGCGCAGGTTTCGCTCGCTGAGCCCGTGAAGGGCGCGATGTTGCAGGCCTGGTAGGTAATGTTGTTTGCAACCCCGATGTAATAAATGTCGGCGTCAAACGTGAACTGATCTGCATAGAACACCGTGCCAACCTGATAGTTGGTGGTGGTCTGGGCCTTGGGATATGTCGTGGTCGGCTTGGCCTGCTCGAAGGAACTGATGTCCGGCACATAGATGCCCTCGGCATATTGGGCATAGATGCTCCAGCTGGGCTGGATCTTGTAGTTCGCCATCAGGAAGGGTAGGTCGCGGTAAGTGGTGTAGTGTGCAAACACTGGCACCACCGGCTTGGTCTTCTGTTCCAGCGGCGCGGCAACGCTGCGCGACCACTCAACATACTTGAAGCCCGGCGTCACGGTCAGGTCCTCAAGCGGATGCAGTTCCAGTTCAACGAAGGGCTGGAACTGGTTCCAATTGGAATGTTCCTGATATTCGAAAAAGCCGCCGCCATATGGCGCCGAGGTAGGCGAAGCAACGACAGTGCTGGGCTTGGCGGTGCTGTTATAAAGACGTGAGTCAGCATAAATTTGATTGCCGCCATGCCAGGGATTGCAATCCAGGGAGGCAAAGCACTTGGTGGCGTCATAGTCAGAGCGAGCGCGCTGCGTGCTCTGGGATTCCCACCAAACGCCTGCGCGCAGCTGGCCGGTTAACCAGCCAAAGTCAAAATCCTTAGCCGCACGGAAGATATTGCCGTAGACGCGGAAGGCATTCTGCTTGGTATAGCCGGGCACGTCGTTCGGGAAATATACGCCATTTACGATGCTGCCATTTTTTTGGGTTACTTTATTAGCAATATCGGCAGACGTCTGCTGCGCCGAGGTCGTGCTCAGCGTCTTGTTTCGGTAATCATAGGTGTACAACGTATTGTCGATGGTAAGGCCGTTGCCCAAATCGCCCTGCAGG
>CAIUTH010000169.1 GCA_903902075.1 uncultured Alphaproteobacteria bacterium | reverse complement strand
GTGCCGCCGACATAGGCGACGATGTCGCGACTCTTGTTCTCGACCACCACCAGCGAAATGTCGGCGCCGTCGTCGTAATAGGCGCGCTCCTGTTTCGCCAACCGCTCGGCGGCGCCCTGGATGTTCGCATTCAGGGTCGTGACGATGCGCGGCGCCTTGTGTTTCAGCACTAACCGCTGCGCCAGATGCGGCGCACCCATCGGCATGGGCTGGCGGGCGAAAGGCACGCCTTCCTTAATGGCGGTGGCGGCGTCGCCCTGGCTCACCACCCCTTCCTCCACCATGCGGCGCAGGACCTTGTCGCGGCCCGCCAGGGCACGCCTGGCATGGCGGTCGGGCCGTTGCTTCACCGGCGATTGGGGCAGCGCCACCAGCAGCGCACTTTCCGCCAGATCAAGGCTCGCGGGTTCCTTGCCGAAATAGGACAGCGAAGCGGCGCGCACCCCTTCCAGATTGCCGCCCATCGGCGCCAGGGTCAGGTACAGCGACAGGATCTCGTCCTTGGAATAGCGCTCTTCCAGCTGCGCGGCGCGCACCATCTGGATCAGTTTGCCGCCGACACCGTGGCCGTGCGGCTCCAGAAGGCGCGCAACCTGCATGGTCAGGGTCGAGCCGCCCGATACGATGTGCCCGGCATGGGCGAACTGGAACGCGGCACGCAGCATGGCCGGCGGGTCCACGCCCCAGTGGCGTTCAAAGCGCTTGTCTTCGTAAGCCTTGAGCATGGCGAGATAGCGGGGGCCCACCTGGTCCGGCTTCGTCTTGATGCGCCAGGCACCGTCCGCACTGAGGAATGCGCGCAGCAAGTTGCCGTCCCTGGCCGTCACTTCCGGCGACAGGGTATTGGCGCGGGTCATGTCCGGCGGAAAGACCAGATCCGCCAGGGTCACAAGGCCGACCAGGCCCGCCGCGACGCGGATGCAGATCAACCAGCGCGGCTGCTTATCGCTCATTGCCCGATATTCAACTCGCCCATCGCGGTGCGCGCCCGGATCGCGGGGGCATACATGTCCTCGGCCCAGGCGGCGGGCAGCGCAAAATGGCCCACCGACACGGCACGCGCGATATAGGCGACATGGAAGGCCGGTGTCGGCTCCGGCCCCTTGCGATTGACGGGGCGGTAGCGCTCGCCGATGTCGAAGGCGGCGACAAAGCGGTCGTCGCGCGCATCCTGTATGTTGGCTTCGGTGAGCGCCCCGACAAAGGGATAGGCCTTGGCGTCGTCGCCTTTCAGCGGCTGCTCGATCTCCAGTCCGGCGGGCAACAGGTCGATCAAGCCCATCTGGTGATACAGATTGTTGGGCATCTGGCCGCTCAGCACCACGATCACCCGGTCATTCTGGTGCAGCGAACCCACGTCTGCGGGCGCGCCGGACATGGTCCAGATGCTTTTGCTCAGGGTGAAGCCATTGGCGGTGGCCGGCAGCGCCGCATTGGGTGTGCCGCTGGCAGCGGTGGAACGCCACACACCGGCATCACCCCTGTTGGCCAGGGTCACGCCGGCATCCAGTTGCGTCAGGGTCGGGGTCAGCCGCACCGCGCCGTCACGCGGCGCCGCCGGCGCGCCATTGACGGTGATGTTGAGCGGCAATTTCTGGCGCGTCAGCGCATAGGCGGCCCGCAGCATCCAGCCTTTTTCCTGGGTCGTCGTGTCTTCAACCTTGGTGTTCAGCGATTTCACCTTGTCGAGCAGCTGCGGCACCAGATCGGCCTTGCCGTTCTCGGCCGCCAGCGCCAGCGTGCCCGACAGGTCGCGCAGCAGCGAGCCATAGACATCATGCGGATAGGTGGCAGGATCGGCAGCCATGATGATGTCGCGTGCGCGGCGGAAGCCATATTCGGCGCGCGCCCGGTCGCCGGTCATGGATGCCGCCGCACCGGTCAGCGCCGCCGCCAGGCCCGCCTTCATCGCGCCCACCTTGGTATCGCTGAAGTAGCGCAGGTCCGAGACATTGGCCTGGCCGTTGGCCGCCAGCACGTAGAAAGCATAGGCGCGGGCGATGTCGTCACCGCCGTCCGCCGCACCGCTGGTCTTCAGCCAGTTGGTGCCGCGCTTCATCGCGTCATTGGGCACGACAAAGCCCTTGGCCTTGGCCTGGAACAGGAAGTCCATGGCATAGACGCTGAGGAAGCTGTCGGCATCGCTGCCCGGCCCCCACATGCCGAAATTGCCGGCATAGTTCTGCATGTCCAGCACCTGGTCCACCGCCGTCTGGATGCGCGGACGCAGCGCGGCGTCCCTGGGCAGGCCCGCCAGGTCGGCGACATCGTTGAACAGCAGCAAGGGCTGGGCGCGGCTGGTTGTCTGCTCGATGCAGCCATAGGGATACTTGTCCAGCCACTTCAGCAGGCCCGCGACATTGTTATAGCCGTGCGCCGCCGACACGCTGATGGTGACGCTGGCGGTCGAACCGACCAGGTCCGAGATCAGGGCCCGGTTGGCGACATAAGTCGCGCCCGCCAGCATCGGCAGTTCCTCTTCCCGCGCCACGTCCAGCTGTGCCGCTCGTACCTGGATCGGCCAGCCGTGCGAGACATGGAAACCATTGGGGCCTTTCACGTCGAGGGAGATGCCCGCGATGCCCAGCCCTGCGCCGCGCAACTGCACCGGCACCAGCGCGCGTTGGCCGCGCTTCAATGTCTGGTTCACCACCGTCTGTGCCCCGCTGGCCAGAGATACCGGTCCACGGGTCTGGATAGTGGCGACATAGGCGCCGGGTCCGCCCTCGACATTGTCCAGGTTCAGCGCCGCCCCGATGGAATCGCCTGGCGACAGGAAGCGCGGCAGGACGAGATCGGCTACGACCGGATCGCGCACGATCAGCATGCGGTCGGCATGGCCCAGCTTGTTCGCACTCCAGGCCACCGCCATCAGCCGTAGCGAACCATTAAAGTCCGGCACGTCGAGCGTGATGTTGGCGACACCGCCCGCACCCAGCTTCACCAGCCCGCTGAACAGCGCCACGGTCTTTTGTGGCACCACCGCCAGGCCGCGCCCACCAAAGCCGTCGCCGCCCTGCTCCATCGCGCCGACGGCGCCCTTCTCCACCCGGATCAGGCGGCCGTAATCGTCGCGCATCAGCACGCCCAGCCGCCGCTTGCCGAAATAATAATCGACCGGATCGGGTGACTTGAAATCGGTGAGCTGCAGGATGCCTTCATCGACCGCCGCCAGCGTCACATAAGCTTCGTCACCGCCCGCGCCCTGTACGGTGACGGGGATGGTCACCTTCTGGCGCGGCAGGATTTTGGCTGCGCCGCCAACCGCCACGTTCAAGGTGCGCGGACCATTGTCGACGCCCAGCCAGGCCACGCCGATGCTGCGCACCGGCTCGCGGCCCTTCACATCCGCCAGCGGGCGGTAATCGGTCACCAGCACATAGGCGCCGGCGCCCCATTCGGCGGAAACCGGAATGTCGACACTGGTGCCGCTGGCCGGTGCGTCGATCAGCCTGGACGAAAAGACCCGGTCGCCCGCCACCACCACCAGCGCCTTGCCGTTGCCGTCGGGCTTGATGCGCACATGCGCCACCGCGCCGGGTGCATAAGCGGGCTTGTCGGCGGCGACCGGAATGCGGTCGGGCCGGTCGCCGGCGCTGGAGGCCGACCAGCCCGAATAGAAGCGATAGGACGACGCCGCGCCGGTTTTCGGATCGCTGATCGTCAGGCGATAGGTGCCAAATGGCATGGCCTGTTCCAGCCGTGCGCTGCTTGCTGCGCCGATGCTCACGCCGCCGCTGGAGACCAGCCGGTCGCGGGTTGTGGGCTGGTATTTCCATTCACCATTGGTCTGGAACCACTGATAAGTGGTGTTTTCCCGCACCCAGCTGAAGTTCAGACCGTTCAGGGCGATACGCTTGCCCTCGCCGTCCACGGCGATGACTTCAATCCCGGCGCGGGCATTTTCCGCCACCTGGCCACCGTCGAACAACGGGCGGATGCCGATCGCAGCGTCATGGGTGCGGATCGGAATGACGACCGACTTGTCGGTGGTGCGCCCGCCCGGCTCATGGATGGAGATGCGCACCGTCGCTTTCAGCGGCAGGGTAGTATCGGCCAGCGCCCCGGTATTGCCGGTGACATTGGTGATGCCGGCCGCATCGGTGGCGGGCACGGTGAGATCGACCTTGGTTTCCGAGAAACTGTCATCCACCCGGCCGAACTGGAAGCCGTGATATTGCGGATAGGGATTGTTGTCGGGGGCGATGGTCGCCTCGCCGTCGCCCGACAATTGGCCGGCCGGCGCGCCATACAGGAAGCGCGCATCGACCCGGACATGGAAATCCCCGCCCGGCTTGATGCTCTTGTCCAGCGCCGTCACGTTCACCTTCAGGCGCTGGGGCACGAAATCGGCGACATCGAACTGCACCCGGCCAACAGCCGGCGCCTTGGGATCAATGAAAGCGGCAATCTGCCAGCGGCCATGCGGCGCGCTTTGCGACAGCTTCAAGGTCCAGGCGGCGCTGCCGGCCGCCAACTTGTCGCCCGCCACGGTGATGCGGCCCACTTCCAGCCCGTCGGGGCGCTGCGCCACCAGGGTGAGCGGCGCGGTGATGGCCGCGCCGATGCGGTCGCGCAGCATGGCCACGGCCTGAACCGTCTCACCGGGGCGATAGATGCCGCGCTCAGTATACAACCAGGCATCCACCGGCCCAGGCGAGGAACGACCGCCCACGCCGCGATCGGTGAGATCAAAGGCCGAGCGCCGCAGGTCCAGAAAGGCGAAATCGCCGCTGGGACCGTACGCCATCACCATCACCGGCTCGTCGCCGCCGGTGGCCTTGAACAGGCCGGCATCGAAATCGGCGCGGCCGCTGCTGTCGGTGGTGACCATGGCCAGCTCGTTATTGTTGTGCGCAATGAGAGTCAGCTTGACGGCGGCCAGCGGCGTGGCGCGGTTGTAGGAGCGCGCGAACACGCTCAAGCCGGAGCCGGTGGCGGCATTGGCGCTGGTGAAGCTGGTCAGCGCCATGTCGCTGTCCACCACCCATTGCATGGCCAGCTCACCCGAATTGTCCTCGTCGTTTGCGGGCTTCCTGGCGGCATCCTGCGCCACGATCACATAGGCGCCCGGCTTCTGGCCCTTGATCAGGTCGTGGATGGGGATCAGCGTGACGACGCTGTCATTCTTGACGTTGTCGACCGCCAGGGTGCCCTGCCAGATCAGCTTGCCCTGGTTGTCTTGCAGCTGCTTGGCGTCCCAGCCATAAAGCGTGGTGTTGTCCACCGTGCCGGTCTCGATCTGGGAGAGCAGGCGGTCGCCCACGCGGATCACCTTCAAAGCCAGCTTGTCGATATTCACGGTGGTGACCGGCACCCCCGCCGCATTGTCGCGCGGCAGGATGATGCCGCCATTGAACCGCACCAGCGCCGGCTTGTCGCGCAGCTCGACCGGCACGGTTTCCTCTTCGGTCAGCTTGTCGCCGCCGGCGGAGGGAAAGCCGGTCTTCAGGGTGACATTGTAGGTCTTGTCGAACGCCATGCCCGCCAGGCACAGCCGCGTATCCACCACGCGCACCGCCACCTTCAGCGCCGGGTCGATGGAGATATAGTCCTCGTAATGGGTGCGGCCGCTGGCGTCCAAAGCGCGGGTGAAGACCAGGCAGGCTTCGGCCTGTGCCTTGGAGACATCCACGTCCAGGCGGCGGAAGGAAAAATCCCTGGCTTCTTCCACCGGGGCGCTGCCGGTGACGGCGGCAAGGCCGTTCTGCAGGCGGGCCAGCACACCCGCATTCTGCCCACCGCGCCCGCCCAGGAGATAAGCGGTCACCAGAAGCACCGCCAGGACCGCGGCGACACCGCCCCCGATGATGAGCAAGAGCCGCTGATTTTTATTCATGTCTGCCCCGGATTCTAGCGCGAGAAGCCTAGTGCAAGCAGGCGCGCGAATCGCGGCGGGACCATGACAAAGCGGTGAGTAGAATCACGCTTGTGAAAATAATTTACGCCGGGCAGTCGAGACGGCGGCTGGCGAAGCGGCAGGTGCGGGTTTTGCTTCCTGCCGAATCATACAGGTCGATGGTCCAGCCATCGCCGCCGCGGGTCATCAGCAGGAAGCCGAAGCCGCCAACGGACAGACCGTCCAGCACCTTGACGCCGGTATGGCCCAGGAACTGGGTGCCGCGCAGGTTCGTCGGGGTCACGTCCAGCTTGTCGCCGCCATTGCCGGCCACGATCTGGGGCGGCACGCTTTTGTTGTAGTTGATGCTCTCGAAGGTATGGATATGGCCGGACAGCATCAGCTCGACCGGGCGGGGGATCAGGCCTGCGCCCCTGATGGCATTGAGGCTTGAGCCTTCCATCAAGGTAAGGTTGCCGCCGATGGGAATACCGAGCGGCCCGGTGATCGCCGCCCAGGTCGGCCGGTGATGGATCAGCCAGATCGGCGCCTTTGCCTTGGCCAACCCCGCCAATTCATTGGCATAGGTGCGGGCAACGGTGCGGTCCAAATCGGTTTCGCCCGACACCGCATCGTCCAGCACCGCCAGGGTCAGCGCGCCGGCAGACACTGTGTAAAGCGGGTCATGCATCGTGCAGGGTTCGGCGACGCCAGGCCCTTGCAGCCGTTCCCACCCTGCGCCGGCGCGGCTGCAGTCTTCATGATTGCCGCGCACCAGGACGATGGGCGCCACTGCCAGCAATGGCACGGCAGGTGTGTAGAAGTCCGCAGCCCAGGTGATCCAGTTGTCGCCCCAGGGCGAGCCGGCGCAGCCGGCATTGCCGGCCGGACAGGCGCTTTCACGGTAGAGATAATC
>CAIUTH010000168.1 GCA_903902075.1 uncultured Alphaproteobacteria bacterium | reverse complement strand
GCCGGAAAAGGCCGACGACAAGCCGCTGTTCCCGCAGCAAACCCGCGCGCCCTATCACAAGGTGCACGACTATAAAGTCACCACCGTCACCGACAAATTGCATCTGCCCTGGTCCATCGCCTTTCTGCCGGATGGCAAGATGCTGGTGACGGAGAAGTATCCCGCCCATTTGCGCATCGTCAGTCCCGACGGCGGCATGACCGAGCCGCTCGCCGGACTTGCCGGCCTGGCACCAGCGCGCACCCTGGGGCTGCTGGATGTCGTGCTGGCGCCGGACTTCCCCAAGAGCCATCGCATCTATTTTTCCTTCTTCGACACTTTGCCCAAGGGCAACAGTAATACCTATCTGGCCCATGCCGTGCTGGATCTTGCCGGGAACGCTGTGCATGACGTCACGGTGATCTATCGCGGCGTGCCAGAGCTGCCGATGCAGAACTTTTCCATGAAGCAGGGCGGACGCATCGTCATCGCGCGCGACGGCACCATTTTCATGACGATGGGCGACCGCGATGGCAACCGCAAGGCGGACTATGACCTGCAGCTGGCGCAGAAGCTGGATGTCGATGTCGGCAAGATCATCCATGTGACACCGGACGGCTTGCCCGCGCCCAACAACCCTTTTCTCAACCACAACGATGTGCGGCCCGAGATCTGGGCCTATGGCATCCGCAGCCCCGAAGGCTTTGTGATGGCGCCGGACGGCACGCTTTGGGAAACCGAGCATGGCCCGCGCGGCGGCGACGAACTGAACAGGATTCAGCGCGGCAAGAATTATGGCTGGCCGATCATCACCCATGGCTTGGATTATCCGGGCGGTCCCATCGGCGAAGGCATTGTCGCCAAGGAAAGCCTGGAACAGCCGGTCTATTACTGGGACCCGGTGATCGCGCCTTCGGGCCTGGCGTTTTACAAGGGAAAGCTGTTTCCCAAGTGGAACGGTAACCTGCTGACGGGCGCGCTACGCGGGCTGGGCGTCTACCGTCTGGAACTGAAGAACGGCAAGGTTGTCGCGGAAGAGCCGCTGCTGACAGACAGGAAAGAGCGCATCCGCGATGTGCGGGTGGGACCCGACGGCGCGGTCTATGTCCTGACCGAGCAGAAGGCGCTGCTGAAGCTGACGCCGAACTAAGTGGGGATCAAGAGAAGATCACCATCTTCCTGCCGTTGAGCAGGGTGCGGTGTTCGCAATGCCATTTGACGGCGCGCGCCAGGGTGCGGCGGGGCGGTTCCCGTCCCGGGTTGCACTCCCCCCGCCGATGGTCTGAAATCGACGCCTTAAGCCCCGGTGAAGGGCATTTTGGGAGCAAATCATGAAAGTGGGTGTGTTCACGCCGTTGCTGTCGGCCCTGCCGCTGGACCAGGTGCTGAAAAAGTTGAAATCGTTGAACATCGATACGGTGGAGTTCGGCACAGGCAATTATCCCGGCGACGCCCATGCCAAGCTGTCCATGCTGGACAACCCGGCGGAGCTGGCCACCTTCAAGAGCAAGATCGCGGACGCCGGATTCGTCATCTCGGCCTTGTCCAGCCACGGCAACCCGCTGCATCCCGACAAGGCGATTGCCGCCAACTATGCCGAGACCAGCAAGAAGACCATTTTGCTGGCGGAGAT
>CAIUTH010000167.1 GCA_903902075.1 uncultured Alphaproteobacteria bacterium | reverse complement strand
AGGTTGGCGGCCTCGAAACCCATGTCGGTGCCGAAAGCCTTGATCACCGGGGTCATCAGGTCTTCCAGCAAGCCGGCGGTTTCCGCATCGGGGCGCGTGGATTGCGCGATGGAGATGTTCAGCGTGGTCCAGGACGCCAGCGCCCGCAGGCCTTCGACCGAAGCGCGGGCCTGCAGCAGCATGCGCTTGACGTCGGGATGGACGATTTCCAGGTCGGCGGGCTTGTCCGGCTCCTTTGGCCCGGTGAGGGCGCGCCCCACGCGGCGTTCATGGGCATAGGCATAGCCATTCTGGTAGGCGACTTCGCCCAGACCGATGCCCTGGATGCCGACACCCAGCCGCGCCGCATTCATCATGCCGAACATGCCGGCCATGCCGGCGCTGGAGGAGCGCTTTTCGCCGGGCTTGGGCGGGGTGGGCTTGGGACCCAGCCGCCAGGCGATGGCATCGTCGAAGTTCAGCACGCAGGTGGCCTGGCCCTTGATGCCCATCTTGTGCTCGATGCCGCCGGTGTTGACGCCGTTGCGCTGGGCCATCGCGCCGTCCTCCTGGACGATGAACTTGGGCACCATGAAGAAATTGACGGTCGACAGGTCGTCATGGATCTGGCCGTTCTCGTCCGGGATCTTGGCGATCACCATATGGATGATGTTGGAGGTCAGGTCCTGGTCGCCGCCCGAGATGAAGATCTTGGTGCCGTTCACTTTGTAGGTGCCGTCCGGCTGTTCGACCGCCTTGGTCTTCATCAGCCGCAGATCGGTGCCGCAGCCCGGTTCGGTCAGGCACATGGTGCCGGCCCATTCGCCCGACACCATTTTTGGCGCGATGTGCTGCTTCATCCAATCCGCGCCGGTCGCCAGCAGCGCGCCATAGGCGCCCGCCGTCAGCATGGGATACATGGCGAGCGACTGGTTGGCGCTCATGCCCATTTCGCTGACCGCCATGGTGATGATGGGCGGCATGCCGGCGCCGCCCACCGCTTCCGGCGCGCCCAACCCGCCCCAGCCGGCTTCGCTATAGGCCTTGTAGGCGTCCTTGAATCCCTTGGGCGTGGAGACGCTGCCATTCTCGAAGCGGCAGCCTTCCTCGTCGCCTGACTGGTTCAGGGGCTGCAGCACTTCCTCGCAGAACTTGCCGGCGTTGCTCAGAATGTCGTCCACCAGGTCCGGTGACAGCTCGGCAAAGCCGGGCAGGTCGCGCTGCTTGTCCAGTTCCAGCACTTCATTGAACAGGAAGCGGAAATCTTCGACCGGCGCGCGATAAATGGGCATGACTGGTTCCGTGAAGGTGACAGCAGAGTCTTAGCCCGCGCCGGCAGCACTGACCATTGCGCAGGCGCAAAAAGAAGGGGCGAACGGAGTTTGGCCAGTCCTATCACGTAATTGTCTTACTGGACGGTGTTGGACGGCGCGGTGTTGGCGCCGGCATTCACTGGGGTATTGGCCTGGCAGCTGGTGCGGGGAAAATGGTGACCTCGGGGGGACTCGAACCACCGGCCTACGGTTTAGGAAACCGCCGCTCTATCCTGCTGAGCTACGAGGTCACGCGCGGGAACAAATGCCTTATTTTTTTATCCAAAGCCAGCGGCTGCGGTTGAAGTCCCAGGGATTGGGGACATAGCCGCCCACCCGCGGCCCCACCGCCTCGGTCTGCGACAGAAAGCGGATCGGCACCCAGGGCATGTCGGCCAGCGCGATCCGGTGTGCCGCCTGCAACTGGGCGACGCGCCGGGCCGGGTCGGGTTCTTTTTGCGCCGCCGCCATCGCGGCATCGAATTTGGGATTCTTGTAGCCGGCATAATTGCCGGGACTGCCCGTGCGCAGCAGGTCCAGGAAATTGGTCGCGTCGCTGAAATCGGCCAGCCAGTTGGTATAGGCGAGCTGGTACTGGCCCTGGCGCAGGGCGCGCAGCACCAGCGGATAATCCGCCGTCACGATGCGCAGGTCGACAAAGATCTGCCGTGTCATCGCCTGGTACACCGCCGCCAGCCGCTTGTTGTCGGGATTACCCGGCGTGAGATAGGTCAAAGTGAGCTTGTTGAACGGCCCGTAACCGGCGTCCTGCATCAGCGTGCGCGCCAGCGCCATCCGCGCAGGGGTCGGCATGGCTTTGAAATCCATCTGCGGACCACCGCGGTCCAACGACGGCGGGACATAGGCATAAGCCGGGGTCTCGCTCAGTTTCAGTACCTTTGCGGTCACCGCCTCGCGGTCATAGACAAGATTGAGCGCGCGGCGGACCCGGATATCGGCCAGCGCCGGATCGCGCAGGTTGATCGGCAAATAGGCCAGTGCCAGCGACGGCATCACATGCGCTGCGCCCGGCATGTTGGCTTTGAGCCAGGGCAGTTGCGCGGTGGGCAGCGGGGTTTGCATGTCCAGCTCGCCGGCGCGCAGCCGCCGCAGCGCGGCTTGGGTATCGACGGTGGGATAATAATTGACGGTGTCGATCTTCACCGACGCGGCGTCATAAAAACGGGGATTTTTCACCAGGGTGACATGGTCGCCCGGCGCCCAGGCCTTCAACAGGTAGGGGCCGTTGGAGACATACGCGCCGGGCTTGAATACGGCGCCCGGCGGCAAGGGCAGGGCGGCGGCCAATGTCAGCAACTCGGGCAGATAGGGCGCGGGATATTCCAGGGTGACTTTCAGGGTTGTGGCATCAGGCGCGGTGACACCCAGCGCGCCCGCCGGCATGGTGCTTGCGCTGATGGCATGGGCGTTCTT
>CAIUTH010000166.1 GCA_903902075.1 uncultured Alphaproteobacteria bacterium | reverse complement strand
GGCAAAGCCCAGCGTCATCAGGATAGCAGCGCCCGCCAGCGCCCGGCCGAACCCGATGCGCGCCAGAACGGCGCTGACCAGCAAAAGCGTGATGGCAAAACCCAGAAAGGCCGCGCCCAGCGCCGTGGCCAGCCGCTCACCTGCCGTCGCCGCGCCAAAGGGCGCGAGATATTCGGACTGCATCTGCACGGCCGTGGCCGCACGCATGCTGACGGCGGCGCCCGCTGTGAACAGCGCCATCAGGGTGACGATGAAGATACGGCCTCGGTTCAACGGTGCGGCGTCTATCCCGGAATTCATGGTCTCTCCCATCGCCGGTTTTTCTATGTTCCGGCCGGCCCCGAACCCCGACGCTAGCAAAATTGCGCCGCCAAAGACATTCCTCTAAACTTGCCCCATGCCCTTGCACCCCCAGGCAGCCCTTGCCATCCAGCGCGCCGGCGACCTGCCGACCAACCTGTCGCCCACGCAGCTGCGCGTGGCGTATGAAACCCAGCGCCTGACCCTGTTGCCGGAAAAGCCGGCCATGGCGGTGACCTTCCAGCTTTCGATTCCCAGCGACTATGGTCCCATCCCGGCGCGCTTCTATCGCGCCACCAAGGGCAAGGGCCCCTGCCCGCTGCTGGTTTATTTCCATGGCGGCGGCTTCATGCTGGGCAGCCTGGCGCTGTACGACACCACCTGCCGGCGGCTGGCGGCCAATGGCGACTGCGCCGTGCTGTCGGTGGATTACCGCATGGCGCCGGAGACCCAGTTTCCCGGCGCGGTGCTGGACGCTTACGCCGCCACGCGCTGGGCCAGCGACAATGCACAGATGCTGAACATCGATCCGGGCAAGATCGCGGTGGGCGGCGACAGCGCCGGCGGCAACCTGGCGGCGGTGGTGGCGCAGATGGCGCTGGATTCCAAAGAGTACAAGGTGGCGCTGCAGATCCTGATCTATCCCATGACGGACCAGAGCCGCGCCTATCCCTCGTATGAGCGCAACGCCAGCGGTTACATGCTGACTACCGCGGCGCTCTACTGGTTCATGGACAATTACATTCCCGACCACGAAGATCGCAAAGACCCGCGCGCCTCGCCCATGCTGCGCCCCAGCCTGGAAGGCCTGCCGCCCGCGCTAGTGATCAGCGCCGAGTTCGATCCCCTGGTGGATGAGAATGAAGCCTATGCCAAGCGGCTGCGCGAGGCCGGCGTGCCGACCGACTATGTCTGCTTCCCCGGCATGATCCATCCCTTCTTCACCCTGGGCGGCGTGGTCGAAGACACCGCCAAGGCCGAAAAGCTGTGCGGCGACGCGATGCGCAAGCTGGCCTGATGAAAAAGGTCTGTTTTGCATTGGCCTTGCTGGCCACAACTCCCGCGCAGGCACGCGACTTCACCAGCAGCGTCACAGAAAGCGACCACACTCCTGTACTGCGCCCCGAATTCAAGACGCCAGATGAGCCGAACCAGCTTTTCTATGTCCAGCGCTCGCCCAATTCCAACACGGTCATCTATGCGGCAAAACTGGATGCGCAAGGCGCACCCCAGGATGTCGAAGCCTTCTGGCGCAAGTTCAACATTGATGGCAGCAAGCAACCGCTGAACTTCATCGAACGGATGATGGCCTATGGCGTGCGGGTTCAGAACCGCAAGACACCCGTCACCTTCACCATCGCCGCCCTGCCCGAGCGCAAGTTGACCTTGACGCAGGATGCCCAGCACCATCCCCAGGCGTTGATGCAGATCGGCACGCACACGGTGAAGGTGGCCTATGTCTATCTGCAGGTGGTGGAAGGCGGGCTGATGCCCAGCGTGCCATCACTGGATGTGCTGGGCAACGACATCGCCACCGGCAAGGCGATCCACGAGCATCTTATCCAGAAGTAGCATCTGTATAGTTGGGCGTATCCACTAGCCGTGCGCCCAGTCCGCGCCTTTTCTGGATCATAAACAGCGCCCTGAGCACCGCCGCGATCAACAGCAGCGGCGCCAGCCAGCCAGCCAGGAACGGCGCGATATAGCCGAACTCCCCCATCAGGCTGAACGCCTTGCTGGAAAAATGCGCCAGGTACCCGGCCAGCAGTACCGTCACCAGCGCCAACCAGCCCGTCTGGTAGGCAAAATAAATCATCGACAGGGCCGCGCCCAGCAGCGCCATGGCGCAGGTGAACAATGTCTCGCCGAACACGATCTGCAGCCGCGTCCTGTAGCCGGAAAGGTCGCGCGACATGATTTGCGCACCGGCCAGCTGACGCAGTTCGCCCAGCCGCAGATATTGCGGCGACAGGCCCAGATTGTGCAGCCATAGCGGGTCCAGCACCATCGTGACCTGGCGGGTGGCAAACGGCGTCTCGACCTCCTCGCCGGCGGCGGCGGTGCTCAGCACATTGCCTCGGTCGGCGCTGGTGGCGTGCCAGTAGCGCCCATGTTCCAGCCGCCAGTTGCCGCCGCCCAAAGGCAACGCCGTCGCGGCGGTATCCACTTCAAACAGATGGCCGTCGCTGTCCATCTTGTAGACGGTGACATTGTGCAGCTTCAAAGGCGGGCCATATTCGATCTCGGCGCGCAGCAACCCGTCCGGCAGAGCGATCCAGTGATTGCCGCCGCCTTGGGCCCGGTCCAGGCGGATGCCTTCACGCCCCAGTCTTTCCTCGATCTGCACATGAATGGCGGCGGGCCGGGCCCACGCATCCACCACGAACAGCGCCACCGCCATGACCAGGCCCGCCATCAGGGCCGGTACCAGGCAAAATATCGGTGAGCGGCCACTGTTCCAGATCAACAGGCGCTCGCGCGATTCGGTAAAGGCGCTTTCGCTCCACACCACGCCCAGGAAGGTGGCAAAGGGAATGAATGGCGGCAGCAGGTCGGGCAACCGCAGCACCGTCAGCCGGGCGATGTCCCACACCACATGCAGCGGATCGCCGGAAAACAGCGCCACCTGCGGCCACAGATCGATGGTGAGCGCGATGGTCATCAGCGCCGCCGACACCATCATGATGTGACGCAGATAGGCGCCCAGCATATAGCGGGAATAAAGCCCCAGAGGGCTGAGATAGACCGCGCGGGCGCCGCCCTGACTCTTCATTAAAGTCATGACCGCCCCAGCTGCGGGCGCACAAGGTCACTGTGGCGCCACACCACAAGATTGAAGGCGATGACGGCCACCGCACCATAGAGCAGCAGCACGGGCAACACCGCGCCCGCCACGCTCACTGGCGCGCCAGTCGTGATAACCCATTCGCACAGCAGGTTCACCGACATCAGCACCACACAAGACAGCGGCAGCGCGAACCAGTTGGTCAGCCGGTTGGTCAGGCCCACACCCAGCAGCGCGATCAGGGGCGCCAGGAAGGACAACAGGCTGCGCGAGAAACGTTCGGCCAGCAGGCGCATCTGGGCGGCGCGGGAATCCCTGGTCTCATAGTCGGGCACGAACAACTGCTCGAAAATGGTCTGCTCGGCGGTGTTGCTGCCGCGCGCGGTGAACGGCAGCAGCTGATCCACCATCATCAGCTGGCTCATGTCGCGCACCTTCATGCTGATGGGCGGCCCCTCTTTTAAGGAGTCAAAGTCCTTCAGCGGTTCGGCGCCTTTCAGCACATCCTTGGCCGGAGCGCCGCCTTCGCCGGCCATGGGATTGGCATCAGCGAAGGTGTGGGAGGTGAAATCATTCAGGTTCAGCACGATCTTGCCGCTGCGGTCGGGCCCGTCCAGTCGCGCCTGGGCAGCGGTCACGACGCGCGAGGTGTGCGGCCCGATCTGCTGATAGACGAAAAGCGTCCGGTCGGATTTCGGCTTGGATTCGGCGCTGGCGTCGATCACCACTACGCCGCCGGGCGGCGGCGCGCCGCCGCTGACATGATCCATCGCATAGGCGACGTAAGAGGGAAAATAATAGAACTCGTTCTTAGCCACGCCCTTTTTCAGCGACCGCAATTCGGAACTGAAAAGGATGGAACGCTGGGCATAGCGCGACATCGGATCGGCGATGCCGGAACCCAGCGTGCTGATCACCTGTCCCGCCAGCGCCACGACCAGGACCAGCGCGCCCAGCTGGTATGGTCCCAGGCCCGAGGCAAACAGCACCAGCAGCTCGCGGTTCTCGCGCATCCGCAGCAATGCGGCATAGGCCGCCATCAGGATGGCGATGGCCAGCGCCAGATCGAAAATCTCGGTCGAGGTACAGGCCAGAACCAGCGCGATACCCGACAGGTCGGCTTCATGACGCACCGCGTCGCGGAACACCCAGGTGAAATGCTCGGCCAGAAAGATGGCTTCGATCAGGATGATCACCGCCAGCGCCTGGGAGCCGACCTTGCGGAAGAAGCCGCGCGCAAAATCGCCGCGCAGGAAGTTGGACAAGGTTACGGTCAAAGCCGGAATTCCTCGCCCAGATAGACACGGCGCACATCCTGGTCGGCGACGATTTGCGCGACATCACCCTGCGCCAGCACCCGCCCGCTTTCGATGACATAGGCGCGGTCCACGATGCCCAGCAGTTCGCGCGCCTTGTGGTCGGTGATCAGGACACCGATGTCCCGGTCCGCCAGGTGATGGATCATCTGGCCGATTTCCTCGGTGGCGTGCGGGTCCACGCCGGCGAAAGGTTCGTCCAGCATGGCGAAGCTGGGCTCGCAGGCGAGCGTGATGGCGATCTCGCAGCGGCGGCGCTGGCCGCCGGACAGCTCGCCCACCTTCTTGCGACGGAATTCGCCCAGGCGAAATTCCTCGATCAACTCCGTCATCCGGATCCTGCGCGCCGCCACGTCCGCCAGCCGCGCTTCCAGCACCAGTTGCAGATTTTGCTCCACCGTCAGGCTGCGCGGCACGAAGGGCGCCTGGGGCAGATAGGCGATGCCGAAACGGGCGCGGTCATAAAAGGGCATGGTGGTGACGGTGTGCCCGTCCAGGGTGATGGCGCCAGCATCGGGCGTGACCATGCCGGTCAGCATCTGAAAGGTGGTGGTCTTGCCCGCGCCATTGGGACCCAGCAACCCGACCACCTCGCCGCGATCGAGCTTCAGCGTCACCTCTTCGATCACCCGGCGTCCGGCGAAAGACTTCACCAGATGCTGCGCAGAAAGCATGCCTTGCTCTTCGAATCTCTAGGGGATGGTGCGCCGTATAAAGCCATGCCCGAATCGGTTCCGGCAGCGCTTTTGGTCCGTATCCGGATACTATGACGCAGCTTTTGGCCTGTACAGGCGCGCACCATCGCCGCTGCGGCCTTGAAGAAATGCTACCGATTGTTACTCAAGGAGGCGTCACGAACCCGGGAAAAAGGGGATTTTTACCCCCGGCCCCTTGAAACCAGTGATGTTTTTTCCCGTGCCGGCGATGCGAATTTTGATGGCAAATATAGGGACTTACCGTGATGGCGAAGGTTGTGGCATAGAGATTTCTGGTTATGCTCCGGTAATGCAGTCGACCGGGCTGCGGGGCAATTCTTAGATCAACACCTGAGGGGCTATGACGACCCATTCCGCGGCCGCCGAGCAAAAGGCCATTGAGGCCGATATCCCCGAACGCAAAAGCGTCGTTGACGACTTTGCGGGCTACCGGGCGCTGCGCCGCCGTGTCGAAGACATGGAGAATGCCGGCCTCGAAAATCCCTACTTCCAGCCCCGCGACGGTGTCAGCCACAGCGTAATCCGCCGCAACGACAAGAGTCTCGTCAGCTACTCCGGCTACAATTACCTGGGCCTGAACGGCCATCCCGCCGTCACCGCCGCCGCCAAGAACGCCATCGACAAGTACGGCACCTCGGCTTCGGCCAGCCGCATCGCGGCCGGCCAGATCGACCTGCATGGCGAGCTGGAACGCAAGCTGGCCAACTTCCTGGGCACCGAGGATGCGCTGGTTTTCATCAGCGGCTATCTCACCAATGTCAGCGTGATCTCGCACCTGCTCGCCCGTCCCGACGCGGTAATCTACGATTCCGGCGCCCATAACAGCATCATCACCGGCGCGCGCCTGTCGGGCGCCAAGACCTTCACCTATCCCAACGGGGAATGGGACGGTCTGGACGCGCTGCTGGAAAAGGAACGTCCCGGTTTCCGCCGCGGCCTGATCGTGGCCGAAGGCGTCTATTCCATGGACGGCCAGATCCTGGACCTGAAGCGCGCCGTGGAAACCAAGAAGCGCCACGACCTGCTCCTGATGGTGGATGAAGCCCACAGCTTCGGCATCGTCGGCCCGACCGGCCGCGGCGTCTGCGAAGGCGCCGGCATGCCGGTGGACAGCATCGACGTCTATATGGGCACGCTCTCCAAGACCCTGGCCTCTAGCGGCGGCTATATCGCCGGCGACCGTGGCCTGATCGAATACATGCGTTACCTGTGCCCCGGCCTGATCTTCAGCGTCGGCCTGTCGCCCGCCGACACCGCCGCCGCCATCGCGGCGCTGGATATCCTGGAGCGCGAACCCCATCGCCCGCGCCGTCTGCGCGAACGCGCCAAGTTCTTCCGCAAGGTCGCCCGCGAAAACGGCCTGACCGTCGGCGGCGATGAAGACTCTCCCGTCGCCCCGCTGATCGTGGGCGACGACAAGCTGGCCATGATGCTGTCGCACAACCTGCTGGAACGCGGCATCGAAGTTCAGCCGATCGTGCGTCCGGCGGTGTCGGCCACCACGGCGCGCCTGCGCTTCTTCCTGACGGCCAACCACACCGAGGAGCAGATCCAGGAAACTGTTCCAGTAGTGGCGCGGGAATTGGAAAAGCTCCGCCGCAGCATCGCTTAAGGATGCCCCGCGCATTCTTCGTTTCGACCCAGGACCAGCCGCATCCGGCGCGGACCCGGGCCATCCTGAAAGCCCATCCCGAAATCCGCGGCCTGGTCGGCCGCAATCCCTGGACTGCGGCCATCATGCTGGGGGTCTGCGGGTTGCAGATCGGCCTGGCCGCGCTGATGGGCCGGCTTGGCCTGCATGCCTGGTGGGCGGCACTGCTGCTGGCCTATGGCGTGGGGGCCTTCGCCAATCACTGTCTCTACGTCGTCATCCATGACGCCACCCACAAACTGATCTTTAAAAGCCGGGTCGCCAATTACCTGGTCGCGATCGTCGGCGATCTGCCCAACCTGATCCCCGGCGCCATCGGCTTTTCCATCTGCCATCTGGCCCATCATGCCAAGCAGGGCGACCATTCCGCAGATGCGGACCTGGCCGGCCATTGGGAAGCCCGGCTGATCGGCAATCGCTGGTACGGCAAGGCGCTGTGGCTGCTGGTCTTCCCCCTGTTCCAGCTCACCCGTCCGGGCCGGCTGAAGGACGTGGCATCGGTCATCAATGGCTGGAGCCTGGCCAGCCTGACCGCCTGTGCCCTGTTCGATGTCGCGGTCGTCTTTCTGTTTGGCTGGAACGCGCTGCTGTATCTGGCCGCCTCGATGCTGTTTTCCATCGGCCTGCATCCCCTGGGCAGCCGCTGGATCCAGGAGCATTTCACCCTGAACCCGGAGCAGGAAACCGGCAGCTATTACGGCATGCTCAACCGCCTGGCGCTGAATGTCGGCTATCATAATGAGCATCACGACTTTCCGTCGGTGCCGTGGAACCGCCTGCCGGACATCCGCAGGATGGCGCCGGAATTCTATGACAGCCTGACGCCGGCGGCGTCCTGGTTCGGCCTGTGGCTGACCTTCATCACCAATCCCGATTATTCGCTCTATTCGCGCGTCCTGCGGTCCGAACCGGGCAGCTAGCGCCGTGGCCAATTCCTTGCGCATCGCACTGGTCACCAGCTCGTACAATTACATCGCCGATGGCGTTGCTCTAACCCTCAACCGGCTGGTCGGCTATCTGGAACGCCAGGGCGTCGAGGTGCTGGTCTTCACGCCCACCGCCGAGAAGCCCGCATTCACCCATAACGGCATCATCGCGCCGGTGCCGTCCATGCCGCTGCCGGGCCGTCCGGAATACCGGCTGGTGCTGCGCATGCCCGCATCCCTGAAACGCCAGTTGCTGGATTTCAAGCCCGACATTATCCACATCGCGGTGCCGGACCTTCTGGGTCATGCCGCGCTGGCGCTGGCGGAGGCCAACAATATCCCGGCGGTGGCGACCTATCACACCCGCTACGAGACCTATCTGCGCCACTATTGGTATCTGGCGCCGTTCGAGGGCCTGCTGACCAAGATCCTGCGCCGCTTCTATGGCGCCTGCCGCGAAGTCTATGTGCCGTCCGACTCCACCCGCGACGCGCTGCTGGCCGATGGCCTGAAGAACAATTTCAAACCCTGGCCGCGCGGCATCGAGACCGACCGCTTCCACCCGTCCAAACGCAGCGCCGCCTGGC
>CAIUTH010000165.1 GCA_903902075.1 uncultured Alphaproteobacteria bacterium | reverse complement strand
GCCGCCGACAGCGGTTCGGCGCAGGTGAGCAGGATGGTCTTCTGCGCCCCGATCAACCGCAGCGCCTTGTTGAACAGGTAGAAGGCCGCCAGGGTCCCCATCACCAGGATGAAGGCGAAAAACACGCCGGCGGTCGCGTCCCATTGGCCCTCGATCTTCCAGGGCGCATGGAAAAGGGACAATTCCACGCCGCCGATCACCATGCCCCAGCCCGCCACCAGCGCCGCGCCATGTTTCTTGAGAATGTTCGAGGGCTGGATGGAGTTGAACGCTGCCGCGGACGCGCTAGCCAATCCCCAGAACAGCGCCAGTGCCGAGATGGACAGCGCCCCCAGCTTGCCGTGCGTCACCAGGAAGAAGGTCCCCAGCATGGCCAGCCCGATCGCCGCCATCTCGCGCCCGGCCGGACGCTTGCGCCCCGCCAGCGCCAGCCACAGCGCCACCATGGCGGGCGCGGTGAATTGCAGGATGGTGGCGGTGGCGGTGTTGGAGGCGTTGATCGCCGCCATATAGGTGTATTGCACCGGCATCATGCCCAGCAGGCCAAAGATCACCAGTGGCACGGCATCGGTGCGCCACACATCGAAGATGCGCTTGCCCCCGATGGCGGAAATCAGCAGCAGCGCCGGGCCGGAGAACAGCAACCGCATGGTCACCAGCCAGTCGATATTGACGCCGCGATGCTGGAACAGGAATTGCGCGAAAGTGCCGCCCACCCCGAACAGGATGGACGCCAGTATTGCTGCCGCGAATCCGATGCCCCTCACGCCCCCAGCCTAGCGTGATTCTAGCCGGGTTTGCGGAAGCGCAAGGTCATGCGGTCGCTTTCGCCGATGGCGTCATACTTGGCGCGGTCGAAACCAGCTGGGCTGGGCTTGTCCTTCCCCTCGCTGCTCTGGCGCGAGGGCGGCAGGGTCCAGACGCCGAAGGGATGATCCTTGGTATCCCTGGGATTGGCGTTGATCTCGGACTTGGCGTCCAGCTTGAAGCCGGCCTTGGTGGCCAGGTCGATGACATGCTGGGTGGAGACATAGCCGCTCTTGGCATTGTCCGTTTCGGGCCTGGGATCGGCGCGGTGTTCTTCGATGGCTAGGATGCCGCCCGGCTTCAGCACGGCATAGAAATCCTTCATCGCCTTGTCGGCCATACCGGATGTCCAGATCCAGTTGTGGATATTGCGCGCCGTCAGCACCAGGTCGGCACTGTCCGCCGCCGCCAGGGGACCCGACTCCTTGCTGAAGACCGTATGGTGGATGTCGCCATAGACGGCCTTGTCGGCAAACTTGGCTGGCAGTTTCTGGCCCTCCTTGCCCATGGCGACGATGTAATGGCCGCCCGTCGCCTTGGCATAGGGCGCCAGGATTTCGGACCAGTAGCCGCCGCCGGGGGAAATCTCCACCACCGTCTGGCCGGGCTTCAGGCCCCAGAAGGCCAGGCTGGCGCCGGGATGACGGGCGCCATCGCGCGCCGAGTTCTCCGGCGCGCGGCTGGATGCGGCAATGGCGGCAGTAAGCTTGGCATCGGCGGCGACCGCCGGCAGCGCCATAGCGACAAAAGCCGTGGCGATAAGCATGGTACGCACTGTCATGCGATCCTCCCCTGGTTGTTTTGCGCAACCTGAAGGAGGTTGTGCGGCTATTTTATGTCTTTGGACGAGAGACCCGCGAAATGCAGGAGTTTCGGCCGGGCGTCGGCCACACCCCGGTCGCCGGGGGTCTCGTACTGGCGGTATTCCGGCATCTGGTCGAGGCGGACAAAGCGGTAGCCTTCCTCGATCAGCGCGGGCACCACCTGGCGCACCAGATCGGCGGATTTCATGTGGATGCTGTGCATCAGCACCACCCCGCCATCCTTGCGGCGGATTTCGCGGCTGTAGCCCTTGGCGCAGGTGCGCGCTTCCCAGCCCTTGCGCCAGCATTCCCAGTCAGCCGCGCTCATCACATAGCCATCGCGCGACATGGTGATATCACCACCCACGTCCCAATAGATCGGCCCGACATAGCGGCGCAGTTCGGGATCGGCGTTCAGAATGTCGGCATGGGCGTATTTCCAGGCGCCATACGGCGCGCGGAAATAGAACTTGTCGCCCTTGGCCATCAGCGGCGCGATCTGTTCATGCACGTCGCGCAACTGGTTCAGCAGCCGCTGGGGATCGGCGTCATAGCTGCCGCCCAGATAGGCGTGGGTGGCGCTGTGATTGGCCAGCAGATGACCTTCGCGGGCGATGCGCGCCAGCATATCGGGATGGCGATGGGCCTGATTGCCGACGATGAAGAAGGTGGCCTTGACGTTCATCGCCTTCAGCGCGTCCAGCACTTCACCGGTATGGGCGTTGGGGCCGTCGTCGAACGTAAGCGCAATGGTGTGGGCGTTGCGCAGGCCCGAATGGAAGATGGTGCGCTCCTGGAACAGGGCCAGCTGGGTATTTGGGCCTGGTTTGGCGCTGTCAGCCGCCAGCGGCGCGGCTGCCGACAAAGTCAGCAACACGCCCAACGCCAACGCAATCCTGCGCATCATCCTTCGCCTGCACCGCCAAAACGCAGATTTAATTTACCAGCAGGCCGGTTTGGGGCAAGGCGGCGCTGGTGCTCCCATGGCACCATCCCCTAGATTTTCATGCAGATTTTGCAGTTTCGGGGCGGGCATGGCGATTTCACGACGGACGGTCATGGTTAACGGGCTGGCGCTGGCAGCCTCGCCGGTGCTGGCAAAATCCAGCCCCTCCTCTTCCCTGCACCAGCGGCTGATCTGCCTGGACACCCATCTCGATACCCCGGCCAGCCTGGCGCGTCCCGGCTGGGACATCATGAAACGTCACAGCCAGCCGGATGATTTCACTCAAGTTGACTATCCGCGCATGGTGGAAGGGGGGCTGGATGGCGGCTTCTTCGCCATCTATACGCCGCAAGGCCCGCTAACTCCGGAAGGCATTCTGGCGGCCCGCGATGCCGCCCTGCTGCGGGCGGCGGAAATACGCGAGTTGGCAGCGGCGCATCCCCAGCAGTTCGAGTTGGCCCTTGTGGCGGAAGACGCCGCCCGCATCGCCGCAGCGGGCAAACGCATCGTCTATCAGAGCATCGAGAACAGCTATCCCCTGGGCGAAGACGTCACCCTGCTGCGCAGCTTCTACAAACTGGGCGTGCGGATGGTGGGATTCATCCATTTCAAGAACAACCAGTTCGGCGATAGCGCCACCGACAAGCCGCAATGGAATGGCTTGTCGCCCAAGGGCCGCGAGCTGGCAGCACTGGCGATGGATCTGGGGATGGTGATGGATGCCAGCCACAGCGCCGACACGGTATTCGACCAGATGATGGACATGGCGCGTTCGCCCATCATCCTGTCCCATTCGGGCTGCCGGGCGGTGTTCAACCATCCCCGCAACATCGACGATGCCCGCATCAAGCGCCTGGCGGCGGCAGGCGGCACCATCCAGATCAACAGCTACAACGCCTATCTGATCGATGCCCCGCGCGATCCGGAACGCGACAAGGCGCGCGGCGCGCTCTATCAGAAGCTGGAGAATCTTTCCGGCATGACGCCGGCACAGGCCGCCGCCGCAGTGCGCGAGGTGGCCACAGGCATGAAGGCGATCAACGCCAGGTACCCGGTACCCCGCGCCACCTTCGAGACCTTCATGAGCCATGTCACCCATGCGCTCGATCTTGTTGGCCCTGAGCATGTCGGCGTCGGCGCCGACTGGGACGGCGGCGGCGGCGTGATCGGCTTTGAGGATGCGGCCGCCCTGCCCAAGATCACAGAGCGGTTGGTGAAGCTGGGCTATACCGAAACCCAGCTAGCCGGCTTCTGGGGCGGCAATGCCCTGCGGGTGTTGAAGGCTGCCCACGACGCGCGCAAGGTCTGATCCGTCAACCGGAGAGTCGCTTGGGCAAGGAACGTGTGCTGGCCATGACCGACGGGGTCGTGGCGATCATCATCACCATTATGGTGCTGGAACTGAAAGCGCCGCACGGCGCCGGTTTCGAAGCCCTGCGCGAATTGTGGCCGGTGTTCTTCGCCTATGCCCTCAGCTTCATCTATGTGGCGATCTACTGGAACAACCACCACCATTTCTTCCATCTGGTGCGGCGCGTGGACGGCTTGGTGATGTGGGCCAATTTCCACCTGCTGTTCTGGCTATCGCTGATCCCCTTCACCACCGCCTGGCTGGGCGAACATGAATTCGCTGCCGTTCCCACCGCGGTCTATGGCGTTTCGCTGCTGATGCCGGCCATCGCCTGGAAACTGATGCAGGCTGCGATCATCCGCGTGCCGGGCAACGGCTCGCTGAAGACGGCACTGGGAAGCGACCTCAAGGGCAAGATCTCGCCGGTGCTGTATCTGGGCGGCGTGGCGCTGTCTTTCGTGGCGCCCTGGGCGTCGTTGCTCTGCTACCTAACCGTCGCCGGACTCTGGGTCATTCCGGACCGGCGCATCGAGCGCATGGCAGCGCACGAATAGCCAGTCCGGCCTGACTCAAATATCGGCGTAGCAGCGCACTTCCTCGTCGGCGCCGGGCGTGGTCAGCGCGCCGTCGCGCGCCGGGCCCACATTCTTGGCATAGCGCGCCAGCGCACCGGTCTTGAAGCCGGCGGGCTTGGGCTTGAACGCCTTCTTGCGCTCTGCCAATTCCGCTTCCGACAGCTCCACGTCCATGGTGCCCTTCTCGGCGTCGATCACGATGATGTCGCCATCCTGGATCAGCCCGATCGGGCCCATGTCGGCCGCTTCGGGACCGACATGGCCGACGCACAATCCGCGCGTGGCGCCGGAGAAACGGCCATCGGTGACAAGGGCGATATTCTCGACGCCCTGGCCATACAGCGCCGCGGTGGTGGACAGCATCTCGCGCATTCCGGGGCCGCCCTTGGGGCCTTCCCAGCGGATGACCAGAACATCACCTTCCTTGTACTGGCGGGCTTCGACGGCCGCGAAGCAATCTTCCTCGCAGTCGAACACCCGTGCCGGGCCGCGATGCTTGACGTGCTTGAGGCCGGCGATCTTGACGATGGCGCCTTCGGGCGCCAGCGATCCCTTCAATCCAACGACACCGCCGGTGGGGGCGAGTGCGTTTTTCACCTCGACCATCACCTTCTGGTCGGGATTGAACTTCACGTCTTTCAGATTCTCGGCCACCGTCTTGCCGGTGACAGTCATGCAGTCGCCATGCAGCAGGCCGGCATCCAGCAGGATGCGCATCAGCATCGGCACGCCGCCGGCTTCCCACATGTCCTTGGCGACATACTGGCCGCCCGGCTTGAGCGAGGCCAGGTAAGGCGTCTTCTTGAAGATCTCCGCCACGTCGAACAGGTCGAACTTGATGCCCGCCTCGTTCGCCATCGCCGGCAGGTGCAGGCCCGCATTGGTCGAACCGCCGGTGGCGGCCACCACCATGGCAGCATTCTCGAAGGCCTTGCGGGTGCAGATGTCACGCGGGCGCAGGTTTTTCGCCAGCAACTCCATCACCGCCTCGCCTGCCTTCAGCGCAAAGTCGTCGCGCGACAGGATTTCGGCGGGCGGACCGCTGGAATAAGGCAGCGCCAGGCCGATGGCCTCGGCGACACAGGCCATGGTGTTGGCGGTGAACTGGCCGCCGCAGGCGCCCGCACCGGGGCACGCGACCTTTTCCAGTTCGACCAGTTCGGTCTCAGGGATCTTGCCGGCGGAGAATTTTCCGACGCCTTCGAACACATCGACGACGGTGACGTCCTTGTCATGGAAGCGGCCCGGCATGATCGAGCCGCCATAGAGGAACACGCTGGGCACGTTCAGGCGCAGCATCGCCATCATCATGCCCGGCAGCGACTTGTCGCAGCCGGCCAGGCCGACCAGCGCGTCATAGCAATGGCCGCGCATGGTCAGCTCGACCGAGTCGGCGATCACTTCGCGCGACACCAGCGACGAGCGCATGCCTTCATGGCCCATGGCGATGCCGTCGGTGACGGTGATGGTGCAGAATTCGCGCGGCGTGCCGCCATTGGCCTTGACGCCCTTCTTGGCCGACTGGGCCTGGCGCATCAGGGCGATGTTGCAGGGCGCCGCCTCGTTCCAGCAGCTGGCCACGCCGACAAAAGGCTGGTGAATTTCCGCTTCCGTCAGACCCATGGCGTAATAGTAGGAGCGGTGCGGCGCGCGCTCCGGACCCTCGGTGACATGGCGGCTGGGCAGCTTGGACTTGTCGAATTTGGACATAAAATTACCCTGTGATGGCCTGACGGCGGCGGACTATTGCCGCCACCGCTTGGCCCCGGCAAGGCGATTTTCGGCATAACGGGGCTTCATCTTACTTGAGAGTAATTCTAATCTTTCTTGACGTGCTGGCGCGATCTCTTTAGAATTATTCTAAATTAAAGAAGGACGCTCCCATGAATGCTGAAACCAAAGCCGGCGGTTGCCCCGTGATGCACGGCGCGCGAGGCTATTCCAACAAGGACTGGTGGCCGCAAAGTCTCGATCTCAAGCCCTTGGACCAGCACTCTGCCCGCGCCAATCCGATGGGCCCGG
>CAIUTH010000164.1 GCA_903902075.1 uncultured Alphaproteobacteria bacterium | reverse complement strand
TGCCTTCTGGTGTCCACGATCGCCATGGCGTGCGTGGCGGCCCAGACGCAGCCGGCGGCTGCCGCGCCATGGACACGCGGATTTGTTGTTCGCGAGTATGGCTTCGCCTTCCGATATGGCGGGCGGCCCGGTGTTGCGGAAACCGAGCCTGCATCGGATTGCGCGCACGGAAGTGCGACCCACTTCAACGACGAAGCGGAGATGCGCACGGCGTTGTCGCGGCAGTCCTGGCGCAGTAAGCAGGAAATTGAGTCCATCATCGCGCCGCCGGGGATCGAAAAGGCGCGGCTTCCAACCTATGTCCGTTTTTATATCTGGGGCCGTGCCGTGTCCTATCGAGGCTGGCGCAAGGGCATCGAGACATACGTCAACCCGTTTGCCGCGCATGACCCGGGGCAGCCGCAAGTTGTGAGCAAGATTTCCGACGGATTCGATCTGGATGGAAATTCAAAGACCGGCGGATTCACCAGCCCGCAGGGTGTTCGCGGTATCGACAATGCGCTTTACCGCGCCTGGGGCTGTGATGCACCGTTCCGTAATCCCGCCAGCGGTACTTTGGACCTGCGCGAAAATACCCAGATGCAGGAAGGTCTCTATACCGTCGTGATCCGGATGTCCGGCAAGCAGGACCCGATGAATGACAGCGATGCCACGGTCGAGATCGGCTATTCGCCCGACAAGATCGTCCGTGACGCACGCGCCAATGTCGCACCGGACTATTCCTACCGCATCGTCAAGAGCGAGCAGTACACAAGGCTGAAGGCCAGGATCAGGAATGGGGTGGTCGAAACCGAACAGGTGGACCGTTTGCACGTTCCCCGCATCGGCTGGTTTCCCGACCAGATGGGTGACGCAGATTTTCATCGCGGGCGTCTTGGCCTGACCATTGATGCGGACGGCAGGGCGGCTTCAGGCTTTGTCGGCGGCTATCGCAATTGGCTGGACCTGCTGGCGGAAAATACTTTCGCGCAGACTGGTGCGGAGCAGGGCATTCGGGACCATGAGGACGCCGTAGGCCTCTACTACGCTCTGAAACGGAACGCTGATGGCATACCAGACCCCAAAACCGGCCGGAATACGGGTATCTCCATGGCCTACAGGATAAAGGCGGTACCGGCACATGTGGTCGACCCTGCCAGGCCTGCGGAGGTCCGCAGGCTGCCCGCTGATGAGGAGCGTAACAGGGGCTTCGAAACCGTTAAGGCTGCGATGATCAAGGCCGTCACGACACGAATCGTTCAGGATGTGCCGCTTGGAACGGGCGAGGGTCAGTTCCCTGCCATGGAAAAAACCATCGCAGATTTGCCGAGCAGGGACTTTTTTTTAAAAAATCTGGATGCGCCCGGTCGGCTTGATGAGAACGGCAATGTGGTTGAACCGCCGCGGAAGCGGGAAAACCTTTCTGCCCTACGATTCCGTCAGGAAAACTAGATCAAGTTTACGATCCCCAAGGTCATCGAAACAGCTAATAAACTGCTTTCTTGACTGCTTTCTGTGGAGCGATTGGGGAAATCGTCGTACCCGTTCCGTTGTGATATTAGGGGGAGCGTCTGGGGAACCGCCATGAAAATTACAAAGATCGAGACCTTCAAATTTTGGGTGGACTGGTGCAACTGGCTTTTGGTGCGCATCTCCACTGATGATGGCGTTGTCGGCTGGGGCGAGGCGTCGTTGCATGGTGCCATTGAAAGCGTAGAAACCGCCATCAGAGAATACGGTGCACAACTTATCGGCCTTGACCCGGCCGGCCCTGAACAGCATTGGCACAGGCTTTACAACACCTGGCGCTGGCGCGGGGGTGCAGTGTTTATGTCAGCGCTGAGCGCGCTGGACTTGGCGCTTTGGGATATCGAGGGCAAGCG
>CAIUTH010000163.1 GCA_903902075.1 uncultured Alphaproteobacteria bacterium | reverse complement strand
TCGACCTTGGGGCTGGCGCCTTCTTCGCGCCCTTCGATCTCGCGCAGATAGATGGACTGGCCCAGATGGCCCCTGGTCTCGCCGATCAGGATGATCACGTCGCCCGCGCGCTTGAACGCAACCGTCGCCATCTTGGTCACATCCTTCATCAGGCCGACCGCGCCGATGGCGGGGGTGGGCAGGATGCCTTCGCCATTGGTCTCGTTGTAGAGCGAGCAGTTGCCGCCGATCACGGGGAAGTCCAGCGCCCGGCAGGCGGCTCCGATGCCGTCAATGCCGGCCACGATTTCCCACATGATTTCGGGCTTTTGCGGATTTCCGTAATTCAGATTGTCCGTGACGGCCAACGGCAGCGCGCCCACCGCTGTCAGGTTGCGCCAGGCTTCGGCCACGGCCTGCTTGCCGCCTTCAAAGGGATCGGGCCTGCAATAGCGCGGCGTCACGTCTGTGGTGATGGCCAGCGCCTTGTTGGTGCCATGGATGCGCACGACCGCGGCGTCCCCGCCCGGCACCTGCACCGTGTCGGACATCACGGTGTGGTCATACTGTTCCCACACCCAGCGGCGCGAGGCCATGTCGGGCGAAGCGAGAATAGTTTTCAGCGACGCCAGCACTGGCTTGGACTTGTCGTAAGCCGGTTCGCCCGCCATCGGCTTGCGCTCGGCATAGGGACGCTCATAGATCGGGGCCGCATCGGACAAGGCGGTGATGGGCATGTCGGCTTCGACCTTGCCCTTGTGCTTGACGACAAGACGGCTGGTGTCGGTGGTGATGCCGATGACGGCGAAGTCCAGCTCCCACTTCTTGAAGATGGCTTCGGCCTGGGCTTCGCGGCCGGGCTTCAGCACCGCCAGCATGCGCTCCTGGCTTTCCGACAGCATCATCTCATAGGCGGTCATGTTGGTTTCGCGCTGGGGCACCTTGTCGAGATCCAGCTCGATGCCCGAGCCACCCTTGTCGCCCATTTCGGCGGACGAAGAAGTGAGGCCCGCCGCGCCCATGTCCTGGATGGCGATGATCGCGTCGGTAGCCATCAGTTCCAGGCAGGCTTCCAGCAGCAGCTTTTCGGTGAAGGGATCGCCGACCTGCACGGTGGGGCGCTTTTCTTCCGACGCGTCGTCAAACTCGGCCGACGCCATGGTGGCGCCGTGGATGCCGTCGCGGCCCGTCTTGGAGCCGACATAGACCACCGGATTCCCGGCGCCCTTGGCGGCCGACAGGAAAATCTTGTCCTGGCGGGCCAGGCCCACGCACATGGCATTGACCAGGATGTTGCCGTTGTAGCTGGGATGGAAATTGACCTCGCCGCCCACGGTCGGCACGCCCATGCAGTTGCCATAGCCGCCGATACCCGACACCACGCCTGACACCAGGTGGCGGGTCTTGGGGTGCGACGGCTCGCCGAAACGCAGCGCGTTCATCATGGCGATGGGGCGCGCGCCCATGGTGAAGACGTCGCGCATGATGCCGCCCACGCCGGTGGCCGCACCCTGATAGGGCTCGATGAAGGACGGGTGGTTGTGGCTTTCCATCTTGAAGATGGCGGCATCGCCATCGCCGATGTCGATCACGCCGGCATTCTCGCCGGGACCCTGGATCACCCAGGGCGCCTTGGTGGGCAGCTTCTTCAGATGGGCGCGGGTGGACTTGTAGGAGCAATGCTCCGACCACATCACGCTGAAGATGCCCAGCTCGACGAAAGACGGTTCGCGCCCCATCAGGTCGAGAATCTTCTGATATTCGGCATCCGAAAGCCCGTGCTCGCGGACCATCTCAGGCGTGATCTTGGTCATGCTCGTCTCAAGAAAGGGCTTCGATCAGGCTTTGGAAAAGCCCGCGGCCGTCGGTGCCGCCCAACGCATTGTCCACCACCCGCTCTGGATGGGGCATCAGGCCCAGCACATTGCGTTTTTCGCTCAGGATGCCGGCGATATTGCGCGCTGAGCCGTTGGGGTTCTCGCCCTTGGCATAACGGAAGGCGACGCGGTTCTCGCCTTCCAGGCGGTCCAGCGTGTCTTCATCGGCGAAATAGCTGCCTTCACCATGGGCCACCGGGAAGGTGACGCGCTGGCCATTCTCATATTTGCGGGTAAAGCCGGACTGGGTTTCCTGGACCTCCAGGCCCACCGGCTTACAGACGAATTTCAGCGCCGCATTGCGCATCAGGGCACCCGGCAGCATGTGGCTTTCGGTCAGCACCTGAAAGCCGTTGCAGACGCCCAGCACCATGCCGCCCTTGTCGGCATGCGCCTTGACCGAGCGCATCACCACCGACTGGCTGGCCATGGCGCCGCAGCGCAGATAATCGCCATAGGAAAAACCGCCCGGCAGCACCACCAGGTCCACGTCGGGAAGCTCGCGGTCCTGGTGCCAGACCATGGCGGGCGTCTTGCCCGTCATCTGCTCCAGCGCCACCTTGGCGTCGCGGTCGCAGTTGGAAGCGGGAAAAACGATGACCGCGGATTTCATTGCTTGATTTCGATCTCGTATTTTTCGATCACGGTATTGGCGAGCAGCTTCTCGCACATCGCCTTGAGGTCGGTCCTGGCCGCCTCGGCATCGCTGCCGGAGAGTTCCAGATCGATCACCTTGCCTTGGCGCACTTCGCCGACAGAACCAAAGCCCAGACCGTTCAGGGCATGGCCGATGGCCTTGCCCTGGGGGTCCAGGACGCCATTCTTGAGAGTAATAAAAACGCGGGCTTTCACGGCAGAACTCACTGTACGAGGACGGGACCTTTGTTCTCGCCTTGCACCGATTCGGGCATGATTCCCAAGCGCTTTGCGACTTCGCTGTAAGCCTCAATCACACCGCCCATGTCGCGGCGGAAACGGTCCTTGTCCATCTTCTCGTTGGTGGTGACGTCCCACAGCCGGCAATTGTCCGGGCTGATCTCGTCGGCCAGCACGATGCGCATATAGTCGTTTTCCCACAACCGGCCGAACTCCAGCTTGAAGTCCACCAGCTTGATGCCGGCGCCCAGGAACAGGCCCGACAGGAAGTCGTTGACCCGGATGGTCAGGTTGACCATGTCGTCCAGGTCCTGCGGCGATGCCCAGCCAAAGGCGGTGATGTGTTCTTCGCTGACCCACGGATCGTTCAGCCCGTCATTCTTGTAGTAATATTCGATGATGGAGCGGGGCAGTGCGGTGCCTTCCTCGATCCCCAGCCGCTTGGACATGGAGCCGGCGGCGACATTGCGCACCACCACTTCCAGCGGAATGATTTCAACTTCCTTGATCAGCTGCTCGCGCATGTTCAGGCGGCGCACAAAATGGGTCGGCACGCCGATTCCGGCCAGCTGGGTCATCAGATATTCGCTGATGCGGTTGTTGAGGACGCCCTTGCCCTCGATCGTATCCTTCTTGGCGCCATTGCCGGCGGTCGCGTCGTCCTTGAAATACTGGATGACGGTGCCCGGCTCGGTGCCTTCGTAAAGGATCTTGGCTTTGCCTTCGTAAATGACGCGGCGGCGCTTCATGGCAGTGGTCCTTAGGTCAAAAAGGGCGGCTCCGCCCGCGGCCCCGTGGGATTGAAACTTACCGGATTGGCTGCGGCTGCGGCAATGTTTTGACGCCGCATACCCACATCCTGCGAGGAACATGGCGCAATCTTGACATGATCGCGTGGCACTATTGGAAATATCGAGGAATTACAGGGAGTTGGGAATGGCAAACGGCATGGACGAGCGCGGCAAGGCCTTTGAATCCAAATGGGCCCATGACGCGGAACTGCGCTTCAAGGTGGAAGCCCGGCGCAACCGCCTGCTGGGTGCCTGGGCAGCCGAGAAAAAGGGCCTGTCGGGCGAGGCCGCCGAAACCTTCATCGTTGCGGTGATCGCATCCGATTTCCAGGAAGCGGGCGACGAGGATGTCTTCCGCAAGCTCCGGTCCGAGCTGGATGAATCGGTCTCGGACGCTGTGATCCGCGAGAAGATGACCGAATGCCTGAACAGCGCGGTGGCCGAGGCGGCCAAGGCGTAGCGCTATCCGAAGACGCGCTTGAAGATCGTGTCCACCCGGCTCAGGTGATAGCCGAGGTCGAACATGGCTTCGAGCTTGGCCGCCGGCAGCGCCTTGGAGACATCCGGATCGGCCTTCAGCAGGTCCAGAAGGTTGCCCTCGCCGTTCCAGGCCCGCATGGCGTTCTTCTGCACCAGCCGGTAGCTGTCCTCGCGCGGCAGACCCGCCTGGGTCAGGGCCAGCAGCACGCGCTGGCTGTGCACCAACCCGTGTGTGGCATCCAGGTTCTTCTGCATCCGTTCGGGATAGACCAGCAGCTTTTCGACCACGCCGGTCATGCGGGCCAGCGCGAAATCGAGCGTGATGGTGGCGTCGGGGCCGATATAGCGCTCGACCGAGGAGTGGGAGATGTCCCGCTCATGCCACAGCGCCACATTCTCCATGGCGGGCAGGGCATAGGCGCGCACCATGCGGGCCAGGCCGGTGACATTTTCGGTCAGCACCGGATTGCGCTTGTGCGGCATCGCCGACGAGCCTTTCTGGCCGGGCGAGAAATATTCCTCCGCTTCTAGGACTTCGGTGCGCTGCAGGTGGCGGATTTCCACGGCCAGACGTTCCAGCGACGAGGCGACCACGCCCAGCGCCGCGAAATAGGCCGCATGGCGGTCGCGCGGAATCACCTGGGTGGAAACGGGTTCAACCGACAGGCCCATCGCCTTGGCGACATGCTCTTCGACGAGTGGATCGATATTGGCGAAGGTGCCGACCGCGCCGGAAATGGCGCAGGTGGCGATCTCGGCGCGCGCCGTCACCAAGCGCGCGCGGGCGCGGGTGAACTCGGCATAATAGGTGGCCAGCTTGACGCCGAAGGTGGTGGGTTCGGCATGGATGCCGTGGCTGCGCCCGATGGTGGGCGTCATCTTGTATTCCATCGCGCGCTTCTTCAGCGCCGCCAGCAGCGCATCGGTATCGGCGATCAACAGGTCGGCGGCGCGCGCCAGCTGCACGTTCAGGCAGGTGTCCAGCACGTCGGACGATGTCATGCCCTGGTGCACGAAACGCGCTTCGGGGCCGACGATTTCCGACAGGTGGGTCAGGAAGGCGATGACGTCATGCTTGACCTCGCGTTCGATCTCGTCGATCCGCGCTACGTCGAACTTGGCGTCCTTGCCTTTTTCCCAGATCTTTGCGGCGGCTTCCTTCGGCACCACGCCCAGCTCGGCCAGCTTGTCGGTGGCGTGCGCCTCGATCTCGAACCAGATGCGGAATTTGGTTTCGGGCGACCAGATCGAAACCATCTGTTCGCGGGCATAGCGGGGGATCATGGAAGCACCGACTGCGGATTACGGTTGCTTCTAACCTGTATGAAGTGCGCGCGAAAGCGCTGATTTCTATAGCAATCCCAAGGACTTGAAGCTGGCATGACCGCTGCGTCCGATCACCAGGTGATCATGCACCGCGATCCCCAGAGTCCTGGCGGCGGTCACCACCTCGCGGGTCATCGCGATGTCGGCCTTGGATGGTGTGGGATCGCCGCTGGGATGGTTGTGCACCAGGATGATGGCGGACGCCGACAGCTCCAGCGCGCGCTTGATGATCTCGCGCGGATAGACAGGCGTGTGATCCACCGTGCCCCGGTTCTGTACCTCATCGGCGACCAGCACATTCTTGCGGTCCAGGAACAGCACACGGAATTCCTCGTTCGTCACCCGTGCCATGGCGGCGGTGCAATAATCTAGCAGCGCCGTCCACGACGACAAGGCTGGGCGGTTGATCACCTGGGTTTTGGCCGAACGGTGGGCGGCGGCCTCCACGATCTTCAGCTGCTGCACCACGCTCATCCCTGCGCCGTTGATTTCCGCCAGGCGCGCGGGCGGTGCGGCGATCACTTCGGCAAAGCTGCCAAAGCGGGCCAGCAGGGCTTTGGCCAGGGGCTTGGTGTCGCGCCGCGGCACGGCTGCGAACAGTGTCATTTCCAGCAATTCGTAATCGGGCATGGCGTCGGCGCCGCCCTTGAGGAAACGGTCACGCAGCCGATCGCGATGGCTGGCCGTTCCGTTGTCGGTTGAATCCCGCAACTCCGTCCCCGTCAGAGATAAGGCGGTTTATCCAGGCCTTTTGGCGACAGGGTGAAAATCTCCACGCCCGTCTCGGTCACACCGCAGGAATGTTCGAACTGCGCCGACAGCGAACGGTCGCGCGTCACCGCGGTCCAGCCATCGGCCAGCACCTTCACGCCATAGCCACCGAGGTTGATCATGGGCTCGATGGTGAAGAACATGCCCGGCTTCAGGGCGATGCCATGGCCCGGCTTGCCGTAATGGACGATGTTGGGCAGGGCATGAAATACCTTGCCCAGGCCGTGGCCGCAAAAGTCGCGAACCACGGCGCATTTCTCCTGGCCCTCGGCATAGGACTGGATGGCATGACCGATGTCGCCGGTGGTGGCGCCGGGCTTCACCGCTGCAATGCCGCGCATCATGGACTCGTAGGTAATCTCGACCAGCCGCTCGGCTTTGCGCTTCACGTCACCGACCGGATACATGCGGGACGTGTCGCCATGCCAGCCGTCCAGGATCACGGTGACATCGATGTTCACGATGTCGCCATCGCGCAGCGGCTTGTCGTTGGGGATGCCGTGGCACACGACATGATTGATGGAGGTGCAGACGGTGTGGCGATAGCCGCGATAGCCCAGGCAGGCTGGAATGGCGCCATGGGCGATGATGTAATCATAGGCCACTTTATCCAGGGCCTCGGTGGTCACGCCGGGCTGGACCATGGGTACCAGCAGGTCCAGCACCTCGGCCGCCAGCCGGCCGGCCCGGCGCATGCCCTCGAAATCGCCCGCCTGATGCAGGGTCACGGCAAAATGGGCCTTGCGGGCGGCCTCAAATATTTCGGATTGGGGTACGATGGTCATGCCGGGGCAATATAAGGTCCCTTGCTGCGAAAACCAAACAGGAACCTGATGAGTAAAACTGCGGCAGTTCTGGTGATCGGCGACGAAATCCTGTCGGGACGCACCCAGGACACCAATACCAACCACATCGCCCGCTTCCTCACGGCACTGGGCATCGACCTGAAAGAAGTGCGGGTGGTTGGAGATGAAGAGGGTGAGATCGTCGCCGCCCTGAACGCCCTGCGCGGGGCGCATGACTTTGTCTTCACCACCGGCGGCATCGGCCCCACGCATGACGACATTACCGCCGATGCGGTGGCCAGGGCCTTTGGCGTCGGCATCGGTTATCACCCCGACGCTTACGCGCTACTGGAAGCGCGCTATCCGCCGGGCGAGTTCAACGACATGCGCAAGCGCATGGCCCGCATCCCCGAGGGCGCCGCGCTGGTGGCCAACAGCGTGTCGGGCGCGCCGGGATTCCATATTGGCAATGTCTATGTGATGGCCGGGGTGCCCATGGTGATGCGCGCCATGCTGGAGACGCTCGCGCCGGAATTGCCGCGCGGGCCCACAGTGCAGAGTGTGACAGTGGAAGCCGCTGTTCCCGAAGGCGTCATCGCCCCGGGTCTGGCCGATGTGCAGAAGGCGCACAAGGATATCTCCATCGGCTCCTATCCCTTCTACCGCGAAGGCGCCGACAAGCCCTTTGGCGCCCAGCTGGTGGTGCGCGGCCGCGACGGCGCGGCGGTGGAACGCGCCGCCCAGGCGCTGGAGGAATTGGTGCGCAGTCTTGGTGCTGCACCGCAGCGGATAAATACGGCTGACAGCGCGCCGAAGAAGTGACAGGCTTTCCTCAGACAAAGGGGAACGCCATGGACATCAAGAATATCAAGAAACGCGATTTTCTCAGGGGCTTCGGCATGGTCAGCGCCGGGGCCGTCGCGGCCACCACTGGCGCGCTGGCGCAAGGGCGCGGGTCAGTCCCGAACGAAGGCGGCTATCCGCCCGGCGTTCCCCATGCCACCGGCCGCAGCATGCTGGACAGCCCGCATTATATCGGCACCGCCAGCAAAGGTTACGGCTTCAAGGCGAACTGGGCGCGCACCCTGCCGATGGTTCCCAGCGTCGATCCCAACTACAAGCCGCGCCGCATCAACAAGGCGATCGAGCTGTGGGAAGACAACCAGGTCGTCGCTTACGCTGAATATGGGCCTTCCGGTGCGCCGGACACCTATGAAGAAGGCAAGCGCATGGCCAAGACCTGGTGCGATGCCATCAATTACGAAATGGAGAATGACAGCTTCAGCTTCGATGGCCTGCGCAACTTCATGCAGGGTCTGGTCGATGGCGGACCGACGCCGTCGGGCCACCGCACGCCGATGGTGTTTGTCACCCTGCCGGCCTGGGGTTTTGATGGGGCTTCGATGCGCGCCAATGTCTGGCAAATCGCCCAGGCGCTGGCGGCCGGCGCGCATGGCGTCCTGATCTGCGAAATGGAATCGCCGGAAGCGGGCGAGATCGCCATCGCGGGCGGGCGTTACAAATGGACATGGCCCGGCGTGGAAGAACTGCCCATCGAAGGCGTGCGCGGCGCCGGTAGCCAAAGCTTCGCCTCCCACATCTGGGGCGTCAGCAATGCCGAGTATCTGCGTCTGGCCGATACCTGGCCGCACAATCCCAAGGGCGAAATCTCCATGGGCTTCAAGCTGGAAAACCGCCGCTCCGCCATGGTGGCCGAACAGTTGATGGCCGTGAAGGGCCTGGCATTTGCCGAGCCCGGTCCCAGCGACAATGGCTGGTCCCATCTGGGCTGGGATGCGATCCGGGGTGACCTCACGCCGGCCCAGCGCGCCGCGTTGCCGGCGTCCAAGCGTCTTGAGGAAGACCTGGAGCTCATTCGCCTTGCGGCCAAGAAGCACAAGATCCAGTGGCTGGGTAACGGCCCTCCCGGCGCGACGCCGCAGCAGGAGATCGACCAGGGACGGCGCATGGGACCGACGACCGAAGAACGCGCGCAAGCCGATCGGCTCTATACGAAACGGAAGATGCCTTACTGAAGTTTGAGAGCCTTGGCCGCGGTGGTGAAAGCGGTCTGGGCATCCTTGTTATCCGGAAAGGCCTTGCGGGCATCAGCCAATGCCTGCAGGGCCTTTTCCTTTTCGCCCAGCACCGTATAGGCGCGCATCAGGCGCACCCAGCCCAGCGCGTCATTGGGATCAGCCTTCAGCCGTGACGCCAGCATGTCCACCATGGCGCGCGGATCGGGTTTGCCGCCGGGGCCTTGCGAGGTCAGCATCGCGATGCGGTCCACCAGCAACTGGTGCAGCGGCGCGCCGGTCGGCGTGTCGGCTAGCAGGCTCTGCCACAGCGCGATGGCGCCGGCCCGGTCATTGTGCGTGGCCTTGTAGAGGCCCAGGTAAAAACGCGCCGGCGGATTGCGCGGATCGGCGGCCAAGGCGCTGGCAAAGGCATCGGCCGCTTCCTGCGGCACTTCGCTGCCACTGCCCAGCACCAGCGCTTCGCCATAGGCGGCATCGAGCTGCGGAGCGCCCTTGCCGGTCAGGGCGATGACCTTGGCCAGCGCCTTGGCGGCATTGCGCGGATCATTGGCGGTCATATAGGCCTGGCCCAGATAGCGCCAGGCGCGCGCATCCTCTGGATGCTGGTGCACGCGCTGAATCAAAAAGGGAATAAGCCCG
This sequence comes from uncultured Alphaproteobacteria bacterium, assembly GCA_903902075.1. Lineage (GTDB taxonomy): Bacteria > Pseudomonadota > Alphaproteobacteria > Micropepsales > Micropepsaceae > Rhizomicrobium. The sequence goes on along the minus strand of CAIUTH010000163.1, from coordinate 17,935 downwards.
TTGATCTCGCGGGTGTTGATCCCTCCGGCTTCGCGCTGCGCCAGGTGCGGGCGGCCCACCACGAAATAAACCCCACCGCCGATGGCGATCATGGCGACGGCAATGCCGCCCAGCCACAGCCAGCGGCGCTTCACGTCTTTCGCCCGCAGCAATGGCACCACCGCAAAGCCAATCGCCAGTGCGGCGATGAGGACAAGACCGATAACGGGAAGGGCGCTCACGTCTGATGGCCTCTATACTTGTTGCGCACCAGCGCGACGATCATGCCGCGGATGGTGCGGGCCTGCTGATCGGTCAGGCCGGAGCGCAATATCATGGCGCGGATGTTGCGTACCATGGTTTCGCGCTTTTCGGGCGGAAACAGATAGTGCGCCGCATCCAGTTCCCGCTCCAGATGTTCGAACAGCCCGACCAGCTCGGCACGGGTAGCCGGCACGCCAAGGTGGGAACGCACGCGCACGGCCTGGGTGGTATCGGCCGCCTTCAGCCATTCATAGCCCAGCAGCAACACCGCCTGGCCCAGGTTGAGGGACGAGAATTCCGAGGTCGGGATGGTGATGACGCCGTCGCAGATGCTCAGCTCATCATTGCCGAGCCCTGCGCGCTCGCCGCCGAACAACAGGGCGGTGCGTATGCCGTCATTCGCCGCCTGGCGCAGCCTGGCGGCGGCGGCGGCCGGCGTATGCACCTGCTTGACCACATCGCGGTCCCGGGCGGTCGTGGCCAGCACCAACTGAAAGGGGGCCAGCGCTTCTTCAGCGGTCTGGTAGATGCGGGCGTTGGCCAATATGTCGGCCGAGCCCGAGGCCAGGATCTGGGCCCGGTCGTTGGGCCATTCCATCATGGGGGCGATAAGTATCAGTTCGGACAGGCCGAAATTCTTCATCGCCCGGGCCGCCGACCCGACATTTTCGCCCATCTGGGTATGGGAAAGTATGACGGCGGGTGGGGTCATTTGGCGCTTTGACGGGTGGGATTTTTCGGGGCTAACTGCGCCCCGCTATATCCCCTCCCGCACCAAAATTCGAGGAAATATCCCATGGAAAAGATCAAGGTTGCCAATCCGGTGGTTGAACTGGACGGCGACGAGATGACCCGCATCATCTGGGACCTGATCAAGAAGAAGCTGGTCCTGCCCTATCTGGACATCGACCTGCACTATTACGACCTTTCCATGGAGAACCGTGACAAGACCGACGACAAGGTCACGATCGATGCCGCCGAGGCGATCAAGCAATATGGCGTGGGAGTGAAGTGCGCCACCATCACCCCGGACGAACAGCGGGTGGAGGAATTCAAGCTCAAGAAGATGTGGAAGTCGCCCAATGGCACCATCCGCAACATCCTGGGCGGGGTAATCTTCCGCGAGCCGATCATCTGCAAGAACGTGCCTCGCCTGGTGCCGGGCTGGACCCAGCCCATCGTGGTCGGCCGCCATGCCTTTGGCGACCAGTACAAGGCCACCGACTTCGTGTTCCCCGGCAAGGGCACCTTGTCGATCAAGTTCGTCGGCGACGACGGCAAGACCATCGAGCATGAAGTGTTCAAGGCGCCGGGCGGCGGCGTCGCCATGGCGATGTACAACCTGGACGAATCCATCCGCGAATTCGCCCGCGCCTCGATGAACTATGCGCTGGCGCGCAAATATCCGCTGTACCTGTCCACCAAGAACACCATTCTCAAGGCCTATGACGGCCGCTTCAAGGATCTGTTCCAGGAAATCTTCGACGCGGAATTCGCCGACAAGTACAAAGCGGCCGGCATCACCTATGAACACCGCCTGATCGACGACATGGTGGCCAGCGCCCTGAAGTGGAGCGGCGGCTATGTCTGGGCGTGCAAGAATTACGACGGTGACGTGCAGTCCGACACGGTGGCGCAGGGCTTTGGTTCGCTGGGCCTGATGACCTCGGTGCTGTTCACCCCCGATGGCAAGACGGTGGAAGCCGAAGCTGCCCATGGCACGGTGACGCGCCATTACCGCGAGCATCAGAAGGGCAAGTCCACCTCGACCAACTCCATTGCCTCGATCTTCGCCTGGACGCGCGGGCTTTCCCATCGCGCCAAGCTGGACGGTAACGACAAGTTGGCCAAGTTCGCGCTGGCCATGGAAAAGGTCTGCGTCGACACGGTGGAACAGGGCTTCATGACCAAGGACTTGGCGCTGCTGGTTGGTCCGGATCAAAAATGGCTGACCACGGAAGGTTTCCTCGACAAGGTCGACGAAAACCTCAAGAAGGCCATGGCGTAACCCGCCAGGGTCCATTTGATCTGCAAGGGCCGTGTTTGCACATCGGAAAGATGTGCAGCGCGGCCCTTCTCTTTTGGATGCTTGGGACGTTTCCGGCGGTGGCTGCGCCCGTGGTCCGGTAGCTATTCCGCCGCGCTGCGCTGCGACTTCTTCTGCGCGTACATGGCCTGGTCGGCGCGCGCCATGGCGGTGTCAGGGTTGTCGCCGGCCTTCAGCTCGAACGCGCCATAGGCGAAACTCACGGGAATGGAATGGCCGTTCCAGCTGGTGGGCGAATTTTCCAGCGCCGCCGCCAGGATGTCGGCCTTCTTCAACGCCTGTTCCTGGTTGGCGTGGCTCAGCAGCACGCCGAACTCGTCGCCGCCCAGCCGTCCCACGCAATCGCTGTCGCGCACATGCGCCTGCAGAACATCGGCGAAGTGCGACAGCACCGCGTCGCCCGCGGCATGGCCCAGCGTGTCGTTGGTGCGCTTGAGGTGATTGAGGTCGAAATAGATCAGCGAGGCCGGCGTGTTGTAGCGGCCGGTGAAAGCGATATAGCGGGTCAGTTCGCGCACAAAGGCGCGGCGGTTGAGCAGCGGCAGCATGCCGTCCTGGTCGGCTGTCTTTTCGACATCTTCCAGCCGGGCGCGGGTCTGGATCAGCTCGCGGCGCAGATTGTCCACTTCGCCCATCAGGCCCATGATGGCGTCGCGCACCTTGGGGGTGAATTCGGCTTCCGGGATTCCCAGCACGCTGGCCGCCGGCATCACCGCGTCCACGGAACCAAGGCTGCCGCTGGCTTCAACCCGGCGCGCATAGGCAGCCTGGGCCACCGAGCGTGCCGGCCGGGAAGGGCTGTTGCGTTCGACTTTCATCGCGAATTCGCCTTCTGGCTTGGGCAAAGTTACCCAAGCCTCCTTTAAGAATGCGTTTATCCTTCTCACCGAATGGTTAACGAGGCCTAAAAGGGCTCTTTCCTTGGGCTTTTTGGTGCCTATACTGCGCCGCTTCGCTGGAGCATCCCTATGGCAACCCGAAGCAAGGCTTCCACATCCCGCGCCGTGGTCGGCATCATCATGGGCAGCCAGTCCGACTGGGCGACCATGCAGGCGGCCAGCCACATGCTGGACGCCCTGAAGGTTCCGCACGAAACCGGCATCGTCTCGGCCCATCGCACCCCCGACCGCATGGCGGCCTATGCCAAGGAAGCCGAGGCGCGCGGGATCAAGGTCATCATCGCCGGCGCCGGCGGCGCGGCGCATCTGCCGGGCATGGTGGCGTCCATGACCACCTTGCCGGTGCTGGGCGTGCCGGTGCAGAGCCGCGCCCTCAAGGGGTTGGACTCGCTGCTGTCCATCGCCCAGATGCCGGGCGGCGTGCCGGTGGCGACTTTTGCCATCGGCGAGGCGGGCGCCAAGAACGCCGCCCTGCATGCCGCTGCCATCGTCGGCCTGTCGGATCTGGGCGTGAAGAAGCGGCTGGATGCCTGGCGCGACAAGCAGACCCGGTCGGTCGCCAAGAAGCCGAAATGAAGACTTTGGAAAAGCCGGTGCCGCCGGGCGGCACCATCGGCCCCGTGCCCCCTGGGGGCACAATAGGAATAGTCGGCGGCGGCCAGCTGGGTCGCATGCTCTCGCTGGCGGCCGCGCGCCTGGGCCTGAAGACCTGCATCTACAATGACACGCCCGACGCGCCCGCCTTTCAGGTGACGCAGAATGCGATGGCCGCGCCCTATGACGATCTGAACATGCTGGCGGGCTTTGCGGACGTTTGCGACGCGGTGACGTTCGAGTTCGAAAATCTTCCCGCCCATGCCATCGCCCACCTGGCCGAACGCGTGCCGGTGCGCCCGGGTGCCCATGCCCTGGCCATGACCCAGGACCGGCTGACGGAAAAAACCTTTGTCGAAAAGCTGGGGCTGAAGACGGCGCCATTCTTTGACGTGATCAGCGCCGAGCAGGCACGCGCGGCGTTCGCCAGGCTGAACGGCCAAAATGGATTTAAGGGCATCCTGAAGACGCGCCGCTTTGGTTATGACGGCAAGGGCCAGGCGAAAGTTTCATCCGCCGGCGACACGGCCAAGGCATTCGAAAGCTTCAAGGGCGCGCCCTCCATCCTGGAAGGCTTTGTCGATTTTTCCTACGAAGTGTCGGTGGTGGCGGCGCGCGGCGCCGATGGCGCCTTTGCCGCCTATGACCCGCCGCACAATGAGCATGAAAATCATATCCTGCGCCGCTCGACGGTGCCCTCGCAGCTGACGCCGGTGCAGGTCAGCGAAGCCAAGGCGATTGCGAAGAAGATTGCCGATGCCCTGGACTATGTCGGGGTGCTGGCGGTGGAATTGTTCGTCGGCAAGGACGGAACACTTCTGGTCAACGAGATTGCGCCGCGCGTCCATAACAGCGGCCACTGGACCATCGAAGCCTGCCAATGCTCGCAGTTCGAACAACATATCCGCGCCGTGGCCGGCTGGCCTCTGGGCGATCCGGTGCGCCATGCCGATGCGGTGATGGAAAACATTATCGGCGCCGAGGCCGATGCCTGGGAAGCGCTTGCCAGGGGCGGGGCATTGCATCTCTACGGCAAGAAAGAGTCCCGTCCGGGCCGCAAGATGGGGCACGTCACCCGTCTGAAAGGCCAAAAAGGAACAAAGTCATGAAAGCCGCGCTGATCGCGTTTTTCCTTCTGGCCGCCACCCCGGTGCTGGCCCAAACCCCCGCCGCGCCGGCGCAGACAGCGCCCGCGGCCAAATATTCGGTCCAGACCAGCAAGCTGGGCGAGTTGGCCGCCAACCCCGCCACCAAGGCGATTTTCTTCAAATACTTCCCCGAGGTGGTCAATCATCCGCAGTTCAATGAAGGGTCGGAATTGACACTGCCGGATGTTGTGCAGTATCTGCCCGACGTCGTGACGCCGGAAAAGCTGGCCGCGATGGATACCGAATTGAAAGTCCTGCCGTGAACGTCTTGAAGACCAAGCGCACTACCAAGACCACCAAGCCCAACGGGGCTGGGATCGCGCGCGCTTAGACAAAGGCCACGCCGAAGACCCAAGCCCCGCTCCAACCCGGACGGGGCTTTTTTATTGCCTGCGCGGCATTGGCGAGAGCCAGAGCCGCAAAACAAAATGGAGACGTGCTTTGAAGAACAAGAATGTTGCCATCGTGGGCGCCACCGGCGCCGTGGGCCGTGAATTCGTCGGCTGCATCGAAACCCGCGGCCTTCCGCTGGCCTCGCTCAAGCTGCTGGCGTCGGCGCGTTCGGCCGGCCAGAAGCAGGCTTTCCGCGGCCAGGAATTGACCATCGAGGAATTGAAGGACGACAGCTTCAACGGTGTGGACATCGCGCTGTTCTCGGCCGGGTCGGGAATTTCCAAGAGGTATGCGCCCATCGCCGCGAAGGCCGGTTGCGTGGTGGTGGACAATTCGTCTGCCTTCCGCATGGACCCGTCGGTGCCGCTGGTGGTGCCGGAGATCAACGCCCGCCGCATTGCGGACCACAAGGGCATCATCGCCAATCCCAACTGCTCGGCCATCACCGCGCTGGTGCCGCTCTGGCCCATCCACCAGAAGAACCGCATCAAGCGCGTCATCATCTCCACCTACCAGGCGGCCTCCGGCGCCGGTGCGGCGGCGATGCAGGAACTGGAAGATGGCACCCGCGCCTTCCTGGACGGCAAGCCCTTCACGCCCAAGGTGATGCCGCACCCCTATGCCTTCAACGTCTTCAGCCACAACACCGCCATCGACCCCGAGACCGGCTACAACGACGAAGAGACCAAGGTCATCAAGGAAACCAGGAAGATCTTCGAGGACGATCAGATCCGTATCGGCGTCACCTGCATCCGCGTGCCGGTTCTGCGCGCCCACAGCGAGTCCATCACCTTCGAATGCGAGAACCCCATCACCGAGGACGAGGTGCGCGCCATTCTGTCCAAGGCGCCGGGCGTGAAGATCGTGGATGACCGGGTGAAGAACTATTTCCCCATGCCTCTCGATGCTTCGGGGCAGGGCGATATCCTGGTTGGCCGCATCCGCAAGGATGTCAGCGATCCCAGCGGCCATTCCATCGCCATGTTCGTGGCCGGCGACCAGTTGCTCAAGGGCGCTGCTTTGAACGCGGTGCAGATCGCCGAGCTACTTTGACGACTTGATGAAGTTCGCGAAGGCAGGAAAGCCTGCAAGGGCTTCCTTGGCCTTGGACTTAAATTTCTCGAACTGCATCACGTTTTCGATGCGGGCGGCCAGGAATTCATCGGTGGCTTTCTCGTCTTCGTCGGTGTCGTTGAACCAGCGCATGGCGGTGGAGCCATAGACGCCGGCCAGGATGCCGCGCTTGGTGTAGAAGTTGAAATCGGTAGAGGTGTCGCCGGCCGCGCGCCACATCGCATCCACGGTGCGATAAACCAGCGTGGCCCCCAGCGCCGCATGCATGGGCAGGGACAGAAGAGCGGCCGCACGGCGCGCCGCTTCCTTGTGGGGCGCCAGCACCGACAGCCGCGCCTTCACCGCGGCGGCGATGCGTTCGCGGATCTTCATGGCCTTCAAATCGGTTGCCGCCAACTTGGCTTCCATCTGTGCGTCCGCCCAGGTGGAATAAAACTCGACCAGGCTGATGGGGCCGTTTTCGAACAGGCGTGCCGCGTCCTTCACACCGGCTTCCATGGCCGCCTTCTGCAACACGCTGTCGGTAAAGCCGTCGAACGCCGCATGGGGCAGGGCGGCGGCCAGCATCGCTTCGCGCGCGGTCTGGTCATCCATGCGCTCGGTTTTCGGCGCCTCCGCCTTGGGGGCAGCCTTCTTGCGCGCAGGTTTCTTGGGCTCTTCGCTCATGGCCGTTAGCCTGCCTTCTGGAAGTGACGGATTTCCGATTCAAAGATCAGCCGCGACAGGTCGTCCATCCGCGACGTATAGAGCCGCCCGTCCAGGTGATCGCATTCATGCTGCACCACCCGGGCATGAAAGCCCCGCGCCACCCGGTCGATCACTTCGCCGTCCAGCCCAAAGCCGCGATAGCGGATATGGGCCGGCCGCTCGACCCAGCCGCGCAGGCCCGGGACCGACATGCAGCCTTCCCAGCCGCCCTCCGGGGTAGGGTCCAGGATGGCAATTTCCGGGTTGATCAGCACGGTCAGGGGGGCTGTGTGATCATACTGCTCGTCTTCGCCCAGACCGGGGTCGGCCCGCTCGGAGGGGGCCTGGAACACCACCACCCGCAGGGGGACATGGACCTGGGGGGCGGCAAGGCCGGCCCCGTTGGCGTCCATCATGGTTTCCACCATGTCATTGACAAGATTGCGGATTCCCGGGTTTTTGGGGTCGGAAACAGGTTTGGCCATTTCGGCCAGGACGGGATGGCCCATGCGGGCGATTTTCAGGATAGCCATAAGGAGAAATATGGCCCTGTGGGGGGATCGGGCCAAGGTCCCAATCGTTAAAACCCGCGGGTAGACAGGCAAAATGCCGTCTGCTATCACCCGCGCCTCTTAAATTCCCGACCCGGAGCCAGACTTTGCAGATCATCGTCCGCGACAACAACATCGACCAGGCGCTCAAGGCGCTGAAGAAGAAGATGCAGCGCGAAGGCATCTTCCGGGAGATGAAGCTGCGCGGCGCCTATGAGAAGCCCAGCGAAAAGCGCGCCCGCGAGCGCGCCGAGGCCGTGCGCCGCTATCGCAAGCTGCAGCGCAAGCGCATGCAGCGCGAAGGCCTGCTGCCCCGCTAATCGGGTTTACCGGTTTTGGAAGAGGCCGCCTTCTGGGCGGCCTTTTTCTTTTGGTACTTCTGGTTGGCGACATAGGCGGCCGCCGCGCCGACCGCCGCGGCCCCCAGCATCAGCAGCACCCCGCCCGCCCCGATGGTCAGGGTCTTCTCGGCCAAGTCGGTCGCCACGATGGCGACTTCATCGACGGCGTGTTCGGCCTGGGCACGCTTCTTCTTCCAGAACTTCAAGTGCAGCCATCGCAGACCGCCACCTCGACGGTGACATGGGACAGGTCCGGATACTGGCGGCGCAGGGTGGCCTTGACGGTCTCGGCGCTGATCGCATCAGGCGTGATCAGCGACACGATCAGGCCGCGATGGCCCGGACCCAGCCGCCACAGATGCAGGTCGGGAATGCGCGCCTTGAGCTCGCTTTCCAGGAAGGCGCGGATTTCATCGGACTGTTCGGGATCGGCATCGGCGTCCAGCAGCACCATGGCGCTGTCGCGGATCAACCCATAGGACCAGGACGCAATGACAAAGGCGCCCACCAACCCGCTGATGGGATCGAGAATCCCAAGCCCGAAATAATAACCAGCGCCCAGCGCCACGATCGCCAGCACCGATGTGGCCGCATCGGCCAGCACATGCACGTAAGCCGCGCGCATATTGTTGTCATGGCCATGGGAATGGCCGGCCGCATGGTCATGGCCGTGATGGGAATGATCGTCTTTGAGGATCAGGGCGCTGACCAGGTTCACGGCAAGCCCGATGCAGGCAATCAGCAGCGCGTCGCCATACTGCACATCCACGGGCGCAACGATGCGCTGGACCGATTCCACCGCCACTGCCAGCGCCGTTACGCCCAGCAGGATCGCGCTGGAAAAAGCGGCCAGATCGCCGAACTTGCCCGATCCGAAGGTGAAGCGTCCGCTGCCCGAATGACGCCGCGCCAGCCAATAGGCGCCGGCCGCAAGGCCCAGCGCGCCCACATGGGTCGCCATATGCGCGCCGTCCGCCAGCAGCGCCATAGAATGATAGGCAAGGCCGCAAACGATCTCGACCACCATGAACAGGGCAGTGACGATGGCGGCCCATTTGGCGCGGGTTTCGGCGCGGGAATGGCCGCTGCCCAGGAAGACGTGATCGCGCGTCCAGATGCCGTGATCGTGCGTGTCGGCCGGTGCGTGAGCATGCGCGTGGTCATGACCGTGCGCATGGTCGTGACCGTGCGAGTGCCCATGGGGATGCAATGTGTGGTCGTGCGCCATGATCGGCAGTTTAGCGCCTTGGCGGGCTAAAATCCCTAGGCGATTGCACCCAAAAGCGCCAGCATCAGGCCCGCCGCGAACAGCGCACCGAACAGCCAAAGCCGGGGACTTTTGGAAGGGCGCATCATCATGGGCGGCAGATAGTGCCTGTTTCGCAGGATGCAACCGGGCCAAAAGGTCGCGGGCCCGCTTGCACTGATGACAGAAATGTCAGGTGGGCGGGGGGCTGTGCATGTAGCTCTGCACCAGCGATCCGGCGATAAGCCGCCAGCCATCGACCAGGACAAAGAATATCAGCTTGAAGGGCAGGGAGATGATCACCGGCGGCAGCATCATCATGCCCATGCTCATCAGGATCGAGGCCACCGCCATGTCGATGATCAGGAAGGGCACGAAGATCAGAAAGCCGATCTCGAAGGCACGTTTCAGCTCCGACAGCATGAAGGCCGGAGCCAAAGTGGTCACCGCGACCTGGGCCGGATCATTGGTCGGCTTCTGCTTGGCCATGTCGGAAAACAGCTTCAGGTCCGCAGCCCGCACATGCGCCAGCATGAATTTTTTCATCGGCACCAGCGCCTGGGTAAAGCCCTGCTCGGTGGTGACGGTATTGTTCATCATGGGCTGGATGCCCTGGTGATAGGCGTCCGTCAGGGTCGGCGTCATCACGAACAGGGTCAAGAACATGGCCAGCGACACGATTACGCTGTTGGGCGGGGCCTGTTGCAGGCCCAGCGCCGTGCGCAGCAAGGACAGCACCACCACGATGCGCACAAAGCTGGTCATCATGATGATGATGGACGGCGCGATGGACAGGACCGTGATCAGCGCCACGATCTGCAGCATGCGGTCGGTAAATAGCCCGCTGCCGTTCAGGTCAATCGAAAGCCCCCCATTGGCGGCGGCCGCGGCGGCCGGCGCATTGGCGGCCGCCATCTTCAAGGGTGCGGCCAGGGCGGCATGCGGCGTGGCGAGCGCCAGCAGCAGCAGAAAGGGAAGAAGGCGCTTGAGCCAGGTCATGCCGGGTTCTTCGCCGTGTTCGGGGCGGGGATGCCGTTTTCGATCACGGTCGCGCCTTCGGGGCTGGACAGCACCAGATGCTCGACATTGTCGCGGCGCACGATGAACAGGCGCTGGCGCGGACCCACCATAAGGGTCTCGACAATGGCCAGGCGTTTGTCGGCCGCGGACTTGGTGACGCCGGGCACGCCAAAGCGCCGCGCCAGCAGGCCGGCGCCGCCGACCATGGCCAGCACCAGCAGCAGGGCACCGAAGTAACGAAGCAGATCGATGAATTCCATGGGCGGGAGTTAACAGCGGTCAACCTTAATCACGGGTTAAGGCGCGGCAGATCCTGCCCGGCAAAAAGTTCGCGGTGTTAAGCGGTGCTTAAGCATAAGGGGCGCACCCTGACCGTGAATTCAAGGCTAACAAAAGGTTACCGCGATGAACCTGCCCGATGTGCCACTGCTGTCCATGCTGCGCGAACGCATGACCTGGCTCAACCAGCGCCAGGATCTGCTGTCCCAGAATGTCGCCAATGCCGACACACCCGGCTATGTGGCCAAGGACCTCAAGGCGCTGGATTTCGAGAAGGCGCTGCGCCAGTCCGGCTCGGGCGGCGCCATGATGACCACCAATTCGCGCCATATCGCCTTGTCAGGCGCCGGCGCCAGCAAGTTCGAAGAACATGACGCACCCGACCAGGCCGCCAATCCCAATGGCAACGCCGTGTCGCTGGAAATGGAAATGATCAAGGTGTCGGACACCCAGGCCCAGTTCCAGGCCGCCGCCAATCTCTATGCCAAAGCCATGACGCTGATGAAAACAGCGATCGGACATTAAAGGAGAAACGCAATGGACTTTTCCAAATCCATGAGTGTCGCCGCTTCCGGCATGCGGGCCCAGGCCGATCGCATGCGGATCATCGCGGAAAATATCGCCAACGCCAATTCCACCTCGCCCGTGAAGGGCGGCGATCCGTATCGCCGCAAGATCGCGACCGTCACCCCGACCTTCGACCGCGAGCTGGATGCCACGTTGGTCAAGTCCGGCAAGCCCTTGCCCGACAAGAGCGACTTCAAGAGCCAGTATGACCCCGGCAATCCCAATGCCGACAAGCAGGGTTATGTGAAGCTGCCCAATGTCGACAGCCTGGTGGAAATCATGGACATGCGCGAAGCCCAGCGTTCCTACGAGGCCGATCTGTCGGTGATGGAATCGACCAAGCAGATGCTGGCCAAGACCGTCGATCTTCTCAACAAATAAGGAAGATAGATCATGAGCATTCCCGCAGCAGCAGCCGCCGCCTACCGCGCCGCCGCCCAGATGGCGGCGCCGGGCGCGTCCGGCGCGATCACGCCCGCCAATATTCCCGGCGGCAATTTCTCGGACTTCCTGTCCGGTGCGATCAAGGATTCGATCAGCACCATCCGCCAGGGCGAACATGCCGCCACCCAGCAGGTGCAGGGCAAGGCAAACCTGGTGGATGTGGTCCAGTCGGTGAACGCCGCGGAAATCACCTTGGATACGGTGGTGGCCGTGCGCGACAAGGTCGTGGCCGCCTACCAGTCCATCATGAACATGCCCATTTAACAGAGATAATAAATATGGATCCCTCCACCACTATCGATTTTGCCCGCTCCGCCATTCTGGTGCTGCTGGAAATCATCGCCCCCGCCATGGTCACCGCTTTGGTGGTCGGCCTTGGCATCGGCCTGCTGCAGGCCGTGACCCAGATCCAGGAACAGACCTTGGTGTTTGTGCCCAAAATCGTCGCCACCTTCGTGGTGCTGCTGATCTGCCTGCCGTTTGCCGGCGCCGCCCTGAACGGGCTGATGGTCGATATCGCCGGCCGTATCGCACAGTATTGATCGCTTCGTGACCGTTCACCTTCCCGCGCTGTCCGGCATCGTCCTCACCTACCTGCTGGTGTTTTCCCGCGTGGGCGCGATGGTGATGCTGTTGCCGGCGATCGGGGAAATGGGCGTGCCCAGCCGCGTGCGCCTGGTCCTGGCGCTGGCGATTGCTTTTGCGCTGACCCCGCAAGTCCAGGCCAATTACCCCGCCATTGCGCCGCAATCTACCGTGGCGATGGTGATCATGATTGCCCAGGAAGTCACCGCCGGCGTGCTGGTGGGCGCCATGGCGCGCATCATCATGAGTGCGTTGCAGATCGCCGGTTATCTGATCGCCACCCAGACGGGTTTGGCTTATGCCCAGACGCTCGATCCCACCCAGAACACGCAGGGCGCGGTGGTCGGCAACTTCATGATGCTGCTGGGCACCACGCTTATCTTTCTGACCAACCTGCATCACATGGCGATCGGCGCCATTGCCGGCAGCTATCGCATGCTGCCGCCAGGTGGCCACCTGCCGACCGGCGACATGGCGCAACTGGTGATCCAGCTGACCTCTTCGTCCTTCGCGCTGGGCTTCCAGCTTGCCGCGCCCTTTTTGGTATTCGGCTTTGCAGTCTATGCCGGGCTGGGCGTGCTGGCGCGGCTGATGCCGCAGCTGCAGATTTTCTTTGTCGCCGTGCCGCTCAACATCATGTGCGGCTTTCTGATCATGCTGGCGCTGATCGGTTCGCTGATGACCGTATTCCTGAACTACTACACCACCTCGATGGCGGTCTTTCTGTGACCGCCTCAAGTAGCGAAGCGATAGGCGATTAAAAGAGTATGGCTGACGAAACCGACAAGTCGCAGCAGACCGAAGAACCGACAGCCAAGCGGCTGGAACAGGCGCGCGAAAGCGGCGACGTCGTCAAGTCGGGCGAGATCAACACCTTCATCCTTCTGGGCGGCGGCACTTTGGCCATCGCCATGTTCGGCAAACAGACGGCGCTGGGCCTGGCCCATTCCCTGACCATGTTCCTGGAACAGCCCGACACGATGAGCGTGGACGGCGCGGGCCTTTCCGCCATCTTCCGCTCGCTGTTGCCGCAGATCGCCATCGTGCTGGGGCCCTTCTTTGCGGTGATGATCGTGGCCGGTGTCGGCGGCCATGTGCTGCAAAGCCGCCCCAGCCTGTCCTTCGACAAGATCATTCCGGATTTCTCCAAGGTCTCGCCCATCGCCGGCTTCAAGCGCATGTTCGGCGTCGAAGGCTGGATGAACCTGGTCAAGGGTCTGGCCAAGATCGCCATTGTCGGCGTCGCCATCTGGACCCAGCTGTGGCCCGAGCGCGGCGGCCTGGAAGCGATCCTGAACCAGACCGCCGGCATGGTGGTGAGCGACATGATGCACCTGCTGTTCAAGGTGCTGATGGCCGCGCTGTCCGCCTTGGCAGCGATCGCGGGCGCCGATTACTTCTGGCAGCGCATGCGCTTTTTGTCGCGCAACCGCATGTCCAAGCAGGAGATCAAGGAAGAGTATCGCCAGAATGAAGGTGATCCCACCATCAAGGCCAAGATCCGCCAGCTGCGCCATGAGCGTTCGCGCAAGCGCATGATGGCGGCGGTGCCCACCGCCACCGTGGTGATCATGAACCCGACCCACTTTGCCGTGGCGCTTCGCTATGAAAGCGGCAAGACCGCCGCCCCCATCTGCGTCGCCAAGGGCGTGGACGCGCTGGCGCTGCGCATCCGCGCTGTGGCCGAAGAAAATGATGTGCCGGTGGTGGAAAATCCCCCGCTGGCGCGCGCGCTACATGCCGCCATCGAGCTCGACGAGCCTGTGCCTGCCGAGCATTTCAAGGCGGTGGCCCAGGTCATCGGCTATGTGATGCGGTTGCAGGGCAAGCTCCCCGCCCGCGCGAGTTAGGCGCGGTCCTTTGCGTCCTGAGTGCGTCGCGAGGTCGCTCATGGGCTCAAGTGCCCACTTCGCTCCTCGCTCCTGCTCAGGCCACAAAATTCCTCGCGCCTAACAAGACGTGATTCGACACTGTTAACTTTCTGTCCCCAGACGACCGAACAGCGTTCAGAAGTGCACGAAATTTGTTAACGAAATCAGAGATTTAGTGGCTAGAAAGGTTTGGTTAACCAAATCTTGTATTGTGGCGTTAATGAACGCTTCCAGATCCCTTTCCGCGGTCGGTATCGGGGTGCCTACGGGCGCCTGGCGCTGGGCTGCCCTGGGCTTTGTCCTGCTGGCCCTTGGGGCCGCCGGACTTACACTTGCGGCGCCGCAGGTTGCGGGCCTGGCCGGTTACGCCCTGCTGATCGGCATCGCCCTGGTGGCGGTTCTCTTCTTCTTCGCCGTCTGGCCGCGTACCGGCCGCGCCACCCAGGATGCGCTGCGCATCGCCGAAGCTGCCGGCAAGGCCAACATCGCCTGGGCCATCACCGGCGAAGATGGCGCGGTCTTGGACTGCAATCCCGTCTATCGCCGCATGGCGGGCGTGGGCGAAATGGAATCGCCGCCGCCGCCCGAACTGGCACTGTCGGGCGAACCGAGCGCCGCAGTTCTCTATCGCCTGTCGCGCGACGCCGCCGAAGGTCGCGCCCGCGAGGAAACGTTTGTGGTGGTGCCGGGGCTGGAGATCGTCGCCGCCGTGCGTCCCTTGCCCGACCGCCAGGCCGCCTGGTGGTTCACGCCCAGGCTGGCCGCCAGTTCATCACCCCAACCGGTCCTGACCCGCGCCGCCGCCGCTGCGCCCGCGCCTTCCGTCGCAGCGCCTGTGCCTGTCGCTGCGCCTGCTGCCGCGCCGGTGCTGCCGATCCAGAATATCGGCGATCTCTTCCGCGACGCGCCCATGGGCGTGGCCTTTGCCGATGCGGGCGGGATCGTCAGCGACGCCAACGCGGCGCTGGCCAAGTTCTTCGGCACCACCGGCTCGCTGGTGGGCCGCGATTTCGGCGCACTGGTGGACGCCAGCGACCGCGCCCAGGTGATGGCGCTGATCGCCCGCACCGCCACCGGTGAAGCCGGCTCCAAGGCCGTGGAGTTGCGCGGCGCCAAGTCCGCCAATGGCGAAGAACGCATGGCCGAGCTGTTCGCCAGCCCCATGCCGGACGGCAAGGCCATTCTCTATCTGGTGGACGTGTCCGAGCAGAAGGCGCTGGAAACCAAGTTCGCCCAGTCCCAGAAGATGCAGGCGGTGGGCCAGCTGGCGGGCGGCGTGGCGCATGACTTCAACAACCTGCTCACCGTCATCATCGGCAATTGCGAATTCCTGCTGATGCGCCATCAGGCGGGCGATCCGTCGTTCAAGGAAATCAACGAGGTTCACCAGAACGCGCTGCGCGCCGCAGCCCTGGTCAGCCAGCTCCTGGCCTTCAGCCGCAAGCAGACCATGCAGCCCAAGGTACTGGCGCTGGGCGATGTGGTGGGCGAGCTGGCCCAGATGCTGCGCCGCCTTGTGGGCGAAGGCATCACCTTGAATGTGGAGCGTGAGCCCGACCTGTGGGCCGTGCATGCCGACGAAGCGCAGTTGGGCAACGCCATCATCAATCTGGTGGTCAATGCGCGCGATGCCATGCCCCAGGGCGGCACCGTCACCATCCGCACCTCAAACCAGACAGTGAATGCCAAGGCGCTGGGCACCGCCATGATGCCGGCCGGCGATTATGTCCGCATCGAGGTGACCGATACCGGCACCGGCATGTCCAAGGAAATCCAGAGCAAGATCTTCGATCCCTTCTTCACCACCAAGCCGGTGGGCCAGGGTACGGGCCTGGGCCTTGCCACCGTCTATGGCATCGTCAAGCAGTCGGGCGGCTTCATCGATGTCGACAGCGAACTGGGCCGCGGCACCGCGTTCAACATCTACCTGCCGCGCCGCAAGATCGAAGCATCCGATGCCGCGCCGGTGGAAGCGGTGCCCGCCGTGGCGCGCGATGTCACCGGCCAGGACACGATCCTTCTGGTCGAGGACGAAGAAGCGGTGCGCAGCTTTGCGGCGCGCGCACTTCGCATGCGCGGCTACAACGTCCTGGAAGCCGGCGGCGGCGAAGAGGCGCTGGAGATCGTCAAGAGCGACGGTGCCAAGATCGACCTGATCATCACCGACGTGGTGATGCCCAACATGGACGGGCCCACCATGGTGCGCCATGTGAAGGCGCTGAACCCCGGCTTGCCGGTGATCTTCATGTCCGGCTATGCCGAGGAAGCCTTCCGCCGCAACGACCAGAATTCCGAGGATATCCACTTCCTGCCCAAGCCTTTCGGCCTCAAGCAGCTGGCCGCCAAGGTCAAGGAAGTGCTGGCGGGCCAGCCCGCCGGCGGTTGAGGCATAAATAAGCCCGCCGGCGGTTGAGGTTGCAAACTGGGCGCTTGCCAGTATGTTCGCGCTCCATGAAAAACCCCCTGATCCTGATCGCCTGCCTGGCCCTGGCCGGCTGCACCGACGCCCAATGGAACCATGCCCTGAATTACACCGGCATGGGCGACAACGATGCGGCGGAAGCCGAAGCGGCGTCCGAGACGCAAGTTCCCGCACGCGCGGCGCAGGCGGCGCCCCAGCCGATGGCGGCCATGCCGGCGGCTCCCGCAAGCAGCGATTTCTGCAAGTCGGTGGCGACCCAGGATGCCACCACCAACGGCTATGATGCGGCGACCCAGCAGCGCGTGCTGGCGCAAAGCTATCAGCAGTGCCTGACCATTTATTCGCGTTAACTACGGCGCGATACTAAAGCGATACTCCGTCACTTCGGCATATTGCGCATCCCGCTTCAGCAGCGTGCTGGGGAAGCTGGGAATATTGGGCGCGTTGGGAAAGCCTTGCGCCTCCAGCGCCACCGAACCGTGGATATGATAGCCCTTGGTGGCCGCCACCGTGGGCGGCGCATAGTTGGCGCTATAGACCTGCAGCCCGGCCTGCGTCGTCCATTCCTCCAGCACCCGGCCTGACTTGGGATCGTGCAACCGCGCTGCCAGCCGCAAGGTTCCGGGCTTGCCGTTGATGGCATAATTCTGGTCGAAACCTTTCGCCCGCTGGATCACCGGATCGGGATCATTGATATGCGCGCCGATGGGCGTGGGCCGGTGAAAGTCGAACGCGGTGCCCGCCACCGGCTGCATCACCCCGGTGGGGACATTCTGCTCGTCCACCGCGGTGATGGTATCGGCATTGACCGTCAGCAGCTGGTCCAGCACCGGCCCCGATGCGTCACCGGCCATGTTGAAATAGGCATGGTTGGTCAGGCTGATGACGGTGTCCTTGTCGCTGATGGCGCGATAGGCGATGCGCAGGACATTGTTCTTTGTCAGCGTGTAGGTGACTTCCACCCGCAAGGTGCCGGGAAAGCCCATGGTGCCGTTGCGGTCCAGCAGCGACAGGATCAGCTGCGGTTCATCGCCGTCACGGGTACGGGCGTCCCACACCCGCTCGTCATAGGGCTTGTTGTTGGCCTCTTTGAGCACATAGGCGTCGCGGCTGATGCGGTAGTTGAGGTTGCCGATGCTGAAGGCGTTGTCCTTGATGCGGTTGGCAAAGCGGCCGATCAGCGCGCCATAGCGGCCCTTGTAATCGACGCTGGTATAGTCGTTCAGGCTGTCAAGGCCCTGCACCACATTGGCCATGGTGCCGTTCTTGTCCGGCACTCGGACGGACGTGATTACACCGCCGTAATTTGTGATCCTGGCTTCCATGCCCTTGGCGTTGGTCAGGGTGAAAAGGTTCACACCTTTGCCGTCCAGCGCCCCCCATGACAGGGAGGTGATGGCAGCCTGAGCCGGCCCAGCCAATGACAGGGACAGCGCCAGCAGCGCGGCGGCGCAGAGGATTTTCATGGGATTCTCCTTGGGTGGCGACACTACAAAGGCGGGCCCAATACCGCCATCCTCCCCT
>CAIUTH010000162.1 GCA_903902075.1 uncultured Alphaproteobacteria bacterium | reverse complement strand
GGCCAGTCGATCTTCGAAACCCTGAACAAGGTGCCGGGCTTCAACTTCGTCAACAACGATCCCTACGGCAATTCGGGCGGCAATGTGCGTATCCACGGCTTTGACGGCAACCACATCTCCTTCACCTGGGACGGCATGCCGCTGAACGACACCGGCAACTACGCCATCTTCACCAACCAGGTGGCGGATTCCGAAGTGATCGGTAAGGCCAGCGTAAACCAGGGTACTACTGACGTTGACAGCCCTACCGCGTCTGCCACCGGCGGCGTGGTCTCGATCATCACCTCCAGGCCGAAGAGTGATTTCCGCGTACAGTCCGACACCAGCTTTGGCTCCTACAACTATGTCCGCGAATTCCTGCGCGTCGACAGCGGCGAATTCGGCCCCTGGGGCACCACCGCCTTCGCCAGCATGTCCTTCACCAACTATGACAAGTGGAAGGGCCTCGGCCATCTAGAAAAGAAGCAGTTCAACGCCTCCATCTACCAGGACCTGGGAGATCTGGGCTGGATCCAGCTGGCATTCCACTGGAACACCAACCGCAATAACCAGTACAACAATCCCAGCTTCTATCCGACCGTATCAACGAACAATGGCGCCGGTACCTTCACAACGCCCTTGATCAATGGCGTGGCCGTCACCCCTAGCCTGGCCTATGGCATCAACGGCAATTTCACCGGCACTGGCGCCACCACCAACCCGCTGGGCTTCGGCTATTATTTCGACGAACAGCCCACCTGCACCCATGTCACGCCCATAGGCGGCTCGGCCCAGTCCGACACGACCTGCTCGAGCTTCTATGGCGTTCGCATCAACCCGTCCGACACTGGCAATATCCGCCTGTCCTCGCTGTTCCACCTGTCCGATACCCTGTCGCTGACCGTCGATCCCAGCATCCAGTATGTGCTGGCGAATGGCGGCGGCTACACCAACCTGTCGGAAACCGACGTCAAGATTCGCGGCGCCGGCAATGTCGGCCGCGACCTGAACGGCGACGGCGACACGCTGGATACGGTGGGCGTCTATTCGCCCAACACCACCAACACCATTCGTTACGGCCTTAACACCTCGCTGGTGTGGCGCGCCACGCCCGATCATACTTTTCAGGTCGCCTACACCGCGGATTACGGCCTGCATCGGCAGACCGGCCAGTTCGGCTTTATCGGTCCTGACGGTCACCCCTATGACGAGTTTGCGGGCTATCGCGATGTCGACCACCGCGTTCTTTCCTCGGATAACGTTCCGATCCGCGGTCGCGACCGTCGCAGCCGTGCTATCGTCAACCAGATCGCCTTTGCCTATGAGGGCAATTATTTCGACGACATGCTGCATGTCAGCGCCGGTATTCGCTCGCCGTTCATGACCCGCGACCTGAACCAGCTCTGCTACCTGCAGGTCACTGGCGGCAGTGCCGGCTTCCCTACCTGCACAACGGTAGCGCCGTCGGCAGTCGCCTCAAACGGCACCGTCACCCTTGCAGGCGTGACCAGCACGCCTGCGGCGCCGGTCCTGTTTGTGCCGCCCGCGCAGAAGACCGTGAACTACAATCGTCTGCTGCCGAATGTCGGCCTGAGCCTGACGCCCTGGGGTCCCCAGCACCAGTTCTTCGTGGGTTATGCTGCCGGCCTGTCCGCACCGCGCACCGACAATCTTTACAATGGCGGCTCAAACGGCAAGTGCCAGACACCGACCACGGCGGGCTGCCTGTATTCTGCCTTCACGATCGTGAACCCCGAAACCAGCACCAACTATGACATCGGCTATCGCTATACCTCGGACACGATGGCTGTGAGCCTCACGGCCTACAACACCCAGTTCAAGAACCGCATCGTCACCACCTTTGACCAGGACCAGGGCATCAGCGTCGACCGCAATATCGGTTCGGTGAACGTGGCTGGCGTGGACGCCCAGGTGGATGTGCATCCGGACGAGAACTGGGATATCTACTCCTCGCTTGCCTATAACCAAAGCCGCGTCAGCGCGAGCCCGCAGTCCACAGTGCTTTTGTCGGCAACGGCTGCGCCGCTACAGCTCGCGGGCAAGACCCTTGTCGAGACCCCGGCCTGGACTTTCTCCCAGCGCGTTGAATACAAGTTGGACAACTTCACCTTCGGCCTGGGCGGCAAGTTTGTCAGCAGCCGTTGGATCACCGATGCCAACGACTTCCAAGTGCCCAGCTATACGACCGTTGACGCAGACGTCCGCTTTGACCTGAAGGGCTTTGGCTGGGATGGGTCCTATATCAAGGTCAACATGTGGAACCTGGGTAATGCACGCTACCTGGGCAATCTGTCCACCAAGGTCTGCTATCGCCCAGGCGTTACCGGCTGTACCAGCCTGCCGACCGTCACACCCGGCGCGCCGCGCACCATCCAGGCGACGCTGCGCACGGAATTCTAGGCTCGTGCTATGACGTCGAAGAAGGCCGGCTCCATAGGCCGGCCTTTTTCATTTCAGGAAACGAACATGCGCAAGATCATTTTTGCAATTGTCCTGCTGGCGCTGCCGCAGGCCGCTTTCGCTTGGGGCTATATCGGCCACAAGACCATTGGCGAGGTTGCCACTCGGCATTTCCCGGCCGAGATTCCCGCCTTCCTGCGCGGCCCCGAGGCGGCGGCACAGACCGGCATACTGTCTCAGGAACCGGATACATCGCGCAACGCCGGCCAGCCGCATGATTACGATCTGGATCCCGGCCATTTCATCGATGTGATGGACGACTTCACCATTCTAGGTGGGCCGAAACTGTCGGCGCTGCCGAACGGCCGCCGCGACTATGATACCGCCCTGCGCGCCGTGGGCTTCGAGCAGTACAAGGCCGGCTTCCTTCCCTACAACATCATGGAGGGCTACCAGCAGCTGGTGAAGGACTTCGCCCTGCTGCGCGCGTACCAGGCTTCTGTGAAGAATGCCGCGAAGTTCAAGCTGGGTGCCGCCGACCGCCGCGTGTTGTCGCGCCTGCTTTCGGTGCGCCGGATGCTGACCCAGCGCGATCTCGGCACCTGGGCTCATTTCGTGGAAGACGCCAGCCAGCCCATGCATGCCAGCATCCATTATGACGGCTGGGGCGACGGCCCCAATCCGCAGGGTTTCACTACAGAGCGCGGCATCCATTCCAAATTCGAATCCACTTTCGTCAACACCAACATCATTGAGGCCGATGTGGAGTCCCGCATGCGGCCCTATCGCCATTGCGAGTCCTCGCTTCAGGCTTGCGTACAGGAATACCTCATCGCGACCGCGGCGCTGGTGGCCAAGCCCTATGCCTTCGAGAAGGCCGGCGCGCTGGATATCGCCTCGCCCGAAGCAAAGGATTTCGCCGCTGCGCGCCTCGCCGACGGTGCCAGCACCTTGCGCGACATGGTGGTGGATGCCTGGCGTGCGTCGCGCGAGGTTTCGCTGGGCTACAAGGTCAAGACGCCGGTCACCGACTATGAGGCCGGCAAGGCGATCATGACCCTTCAGTCGATGGACTAGTCCGCCCGCCCTGCGGCATTCCCAGGAATCTTGTCTTTTCGGCCCCGGATGGCTTGCGGCTTCCCGGGTTTTTGGCCAGTCTGCCCAGATAATAGGCAAAATGCCGGTCCTCGGATTTGCATAAAAATGGGGCAGGAAACCGTGATAAACGCCGCTGACACCGCATGGATTCTGACCGCCACGGCGCTGGTGTTGCTGATGACCCTGCCGGCCCTGGCTCTGTTCTATGGCGGGCTGGTCCAGGCCAAGAACATCCTGTCGGTGCTGGTGCAATGCGCCGCGGTAGCTGCAATCTGTTCGGTGCTATGGTTCGCGGTCGGCTATTCGCTGGCCTATAGTGGCGACGGCGACTGGCTGGGGAATGGCGCGGCCTTCTTCCTAAACGGCATGGCGCGCGATTCCGTGCGGGCCGGCACCCATCTTCCCGAAAGCGTCTTTGTG
>CAIUTH010000161.1 GCA_903902075.1 uncultured Alphaproteobacteria bacterium | reverse complement strand
GCCGAAGCCGTGCCGCCCGACCTTCGTTGAGCGGCCACGAGAGACCCAACCGCGCCAATGATCCGAAAAGTGTTTCGCGAGGCCGGCCAAATCCCTCGCGAAGCCGTCGCTTTTTGCCGCCGGTCCGGTCGTAACAACAGGAGAGAGTCATAGTTCCCAGACGTTTTCAGGGTAATGCCCCGCCGCCGGCCAAGGATGGACCGCGCATCAACGACGAAATCACCGCCAAGACGATTTTCCTGATCGGGGACGACGGCCACAAGTATGGCGAGATCGGCCTGGATGAGGCGTTGGCGCTGGGCGAGGAAAAAGGCTTCGACGTTGTGGAGGTCTCCCCCGACAACAAGCCGCCCGTCTGCAAGCTGATGGACTATGGCAAGTTCAAGTACGAACAGCAGAAGAAGGCCAACGAGGCCCGCAAGAAGCAGAAGGTCATCGAGATCAAGGAGATCAAGATGCGCCCCACGATCGACGATCACGATTACGACGTGAAGATGCGCGCGATGAAGCGCTTCTTCGACGATGGCGACAAGGTCAAGGTCACCTTGCGCTTCCGCGGCCGCGAAATGGCGCACCAGCACCTGGGCATGGAGCTGCTGACCCGCGTCCAGAAGGACACCGAAGTCTTCGCTAAGTTGGAGCAGTATCCGAAGATGGAAGGCCGGCAGATGATGATGGTTTTGGCGCCGCGATAAGCTGGAGTCTTATCGCGCGACAAGAGCCTGACGCGGCCAAGCGTCAGGCCGGACCCTCGCGCCCCGGCAGGACGCCGATCCATCAACTCTGACCTCACTGACAATACCAAGTGTCGGACGCGACAGCGGCCAACAGCCAAAAGCGTGGCGCTATTAACGACGCGCCAGCCTTAGGTTGCCGCTGGTCGGGGTAGTGCGATATCTTTAACGCTTATAGCTCTTAGCCGGAGTGCCACCCTTGCTCGACACATCCTTGAGACCCCATGTGGCGTCAGCTTCCGCCGGGTCCGCGCGCGTTAAAGCGGTTTACCATGTGGCCGGCACCGCCGACCAGATCGGGGTCCGGGCAGAAGCCATCGCCGTTGAACAGAGCGTCGAGATGCCGGTCGCGGCGATCACGGACCGCACAGTGCTGGAAGAAATTGTTGGCCGGGTGGAAGATATCCGCGACCTTGGCAACGGGGTGTTCGAAGTACATGTCGGACTGGCCGCCGCCACCACGGGACTGGAACCCGGACAATTGCTGAATATGCTTTTTGGCAATACCTCCATCCATTCCGACGTGGTTCTTCACGACGCGATTTTTCCGGATGAGATACTGGCTGCCTTAGGCGGCCCACGCCAGGGGCTCCCTGGCTGGCGCACCCGTTCCGGCGCCACCAATCGCGCCATGACCTGTTCTGCATTGAAGCCGCAGGGGCTTGGCGCGCGGGAGCTGGCAACTATCGCGGGGAAACTGGCGCGCGGCGGGATCGACTTCATCAAGGACGACCACGGGTTGGCGGACCAAAGGTACAGCCCTTTTGCCGAACGCGTGCCCCGCATCGCCGAATTGGTGCATGCCGCGCGTGCCGGCGAGGGAGGGAAAACGGGCTATCTGCCTTCGCTTTCAGGAAACCTCGACCAGATCCGCCGGCAGATAGAGATCGTTCGCACCGCGGGGCTTGATGCCGTGCTGATCGCCCCCATGGTGACGGGACTTGCAACTTTTCATACCGTCGTGCGTGAAAATCCGGATATCGCATTCATGGCCCACCCCGCCATGGCAGGTGCGGGCCGCATCGCTCCACCATTCCTGCTCGGCAAGCTTTTCCGGCTTATGGGCGCCGACGCTACCGTGTTCCCCAACCATGGAGGCCGCTTCGGCTATTCATCCGATACATGTCATGCACTGGCGGAAGCCGCACTCTCGCCTCTGGGCGGCCTCACCAGCACGGTGCCTGTACCGGCGGGTGGCATGACGCCCAACCGGGTCAAGGAGATGCTGCAATTCTACGGCAATGATGTGATGTTGCTGATCGGCGGCGGCTTGCTGGCTGCAGGTGCGCGAATGATCGAGGAAACCGCACTTTTCGTCCAGACTGTGGCGCAGCACGCCCATGAGTGAAAACATTGAAAAGTTGAAACAAGAGAACGCCGAGGAAAGGCCTGCGGATTTGTTTCGCGCCTTTTCTGAAAACTACCGCTGGGAGAACGTTCCATTCCTTCCCTATAAGGAAGAAGGGACGGCGCCATTCAAGGCCATTTCCAGACAGGTTCTGTTCCAGAATCCCGAGCTTCGTTGCGAATTGCGCTATTTCGAGGTCGCGCCCGGAGGCTATTCCACCCTGGAGCGCCACCAGCATACGCATGGCGTCATGATATTGCGTGGTGCGGCTGATGTGCTGCTGGGAAACCAGGTACGCCCGGTCAAGACCCATGACCTGGTGAATATTCCGCCCATGACCTGGCACCAGTTCCGGACGAAGGGGAACGAACCGATGGGGTTCCTCTGCATGGTCAATGTCGACCGCGACCGTCCGCAACTGCCGACCGAAGAGGATTTGCTTTTGCTCAGGAGCAGCGATCATGCCGTAGCCGCGTTCCTGTCGGTGTACTAGCCCAAGGCCTGCTTTGCGATTGGGTCGCCACGTTCCCGGGGTCAGTGCTTGCGGACGAACTCCGCCCGCAACACAAGTCCCTTGATGCCCTCATAGCGGCAATCGATCTCCTGGGGGTCCCCGGTGAGCCGGATCGATTTGATGACCGTGCCCCGTCGCAGCGTCTGCCCGGCGCCTTTCACCTTGAGGTCCTTTATGGTGACCACGCTGTCGCCATCGGCGAGCAGATTACCGGCGGAATCACGTACCTCGACCCGATCAACCAGGGCTGCCCGCCTGGCGGCCTCGGCCGCGGGAATCCATTCGCCGGAGGCTTCCTCATACACATAATCGTCATTGCTATCGGTCATGGACATTCCATCGGGAGCGGTTGGCTGTTTCGGATACAGTAACCGTCAGCCAGCAGCGCTGCCAGCTCTTGCTGGACCGGGTGGTGAGAAGATTTTCCTGAATGTCCGCTTTTGGCGCAAAGCAGACATTTGGCTGACAAGGGCGGAATGGCGCCTCGTGACCCAAAGCGGACAAAGCGCGTTAGTCCGGATAGTGGCGCCCTCCAGGCCACCGCTCCATGGCCTCGATTGCAAGATGGGCAGACTCCAACTTGGAGTCCGGCACATTTGATAATCTCGCTGCATCGATCCAGGCCTTGATGGCGACCGGCGCCAGGCGATCACGGCCGCAAAGGACAAAAACAGGCTCCGTCGGGCCGAGCGACGCGAGGGAGCCATGTTCCAGTTCATGCGCGAGCGTCACGAAGCCCGCCTCGCGAAGCAGGTGTGCGCTGCGAAGTCGTGCGTCCTTCGGATCGTTATTGGCAGACATTTTGCATCCTTCAACTTGAGCGCAGCGGGAAACTGCGCTTCGGTGGCGACGTATCGGAAATGTTTGGTCCAGCCATGGCCGGCTGCGAGACCGGCCTAACTTTCGCTTTTATGAAAGAGGCGTGTTTCGCGTTCGCTGCCAAAATTGCGTGCTGTCCATGCTGCTCGAATCTCGCTGTCGCCGATCAACCGCTTCCCACCTTGGAGAATTTCGAAAAGTTCACCCTCGCGCCTGACCCACAAATAGTTTGCACGCTCGATCGCGTTCAACAGCTTCTCAAAACTCTCGGTCAGTTGAAATGGTCCGCGGCGATAATTCAGAACAAATTCCATCTGCTCCATGGCTCCATAATTCTGGCAGAAATGGCGCCCGCGATGCGCGCAGCAATTGGCGCGTGATCGTCCTTGCCAAGGCCCAAGTCGCTTTCCTAGTCACGCGCCCCACCATAAAAGATGAAACTATCATCCTGGTTTTTTGCGTCTTTGATCAGGATCAATGGTGCGTTGGCCCGTGTGGGATTCGATTGAAAGGCGCCCGGACGGGGATTACCCTATGGTGACGTGACGCTGATCGAGGATTGGGAGGCACAGACATGAGCCGTATCCTGACCATCACCATTGCCACCCTCATGCTGGCAGGCTGCGCGGATACCTACAACAAATCGGCCATGCCAAAAGCTGCTGCCGGGCTGCAGCAGGAGACGGTCGCCTGCGAAACCAGGTGGACAGACAAGGAATTGAAAACCTATTCCCAGTTGCAGGCCTGCTATTTGACTGCCCAACACGGCTTTTTCAGGAGCATCGCCTTGACGAAGATGGATGCATTTGAAGTCTACACTGCGGACATGCAGACACTCGCGGCAGACTGGGACGCCCATCGCGTCACGGACCGCCAGGCCAGGTCGAGGGCCAAGGACATTCAATGGAAGTTTTTTGCGGACTGTGGCTGCAAACCCGGCCGGCACCCCACCACCTACTGGACGGACTCTGACCCCAGAATGGGGATGCCTTCGGGTGACGTGCCGAGCGCCACGGCGGCGCACGTTGATAACCCGTTTGAGGCCCCGCACTGACGGCCAGCCAGCATGTTGGGCTGCGCAATGCCCCTTTGGCCGCAAAGCAGACCGTGCCTGCCCCCTCCAAGCGAATGGCGCCCCTGCCCCAGAGCGGCCGCCCCGCGCCGCCCTTCAAATTGATTGATCTGAATCAAAACAGGTTCGGCCAAGACACTTAACATCCGATCTGCTTGCCCAGTATCAAATGCATCTGATCGCACTTGGCCAAGCGTCGAGTTTGTAAAAGAAAAATAGAACAGCATCTCGAGGGGCACATGGAACACGCAATAGGCGCGCAACCAGCGGGGCGCATCGGCATGGAAGCTCCGTTCCGATGGCTCGGCGGGGCATGGAACGATCTGTGGCGCGCGCCGCTGCCGTTTCTCGCCCACGGCTTCGCCGTTGCCGTCATCAGCTTCCTGCTTTCATGGGCTATCTATGTGACGAATGCCGCATTTTGGGTGCTCGTCCTCACGATCGGATATGTCTTTGTCGCGCCGATACTCGCGATGGGGCCCTATGAGGGCGGACGCAGCCTGGATTGCGGAAAGACGCCGACGCTTGCGCAGATATCATGGGTTCGCTCCGCCTTCAGGCAGGATGTCGCCTATCTGGGCCTTGCCCTGTTGATGATCTATTCCATCTGGACCGGCTTTGCGCAGATCGTCTATGGCGCATCAACGTATCGCCTTTACAAGACAGTACCGGAATTTGTCGCTTTTGCGGTGGGCACGCCGGACGGCCATAACATGCTTGCGGTGGGATCGCTGATCGGCGGTATCATGGCTTATTTCACCTTTGCGTTTGTCGTCGTATCCGCACCGATGCTGCTGGATCCGAAGGCGAACGTCGCTGCCGCGACCGCAGCCAGTTTCAAGGCGGTGACCAACAATCTGCTTCCGATGACGCTCTGGGCCGCCATCATCGGCATTTTCGTGTTCATCGCGGCGGCGTCGGGATTTCTGCTGCTTACGGTGATATTCCCGTGGCTTGGGCTGGCCAGCTGGCGCGCCTATCGTGACCTGGTACCGCAGGATGCCACTGGCGCGCGCCACACCTGAAGCGGCCCTGCAAATGAATGACCGCTGTTGGCGCGTAGCGGATGTGAGACCGCCCAAGGCGGACATGCCTGGATGTCATTTAGTTCATTAACCAACAAAATTTTTAGTGGACTTAAGCCCCATGGCCCAATTTCGCTGCATTCACCAAGAAGGACAGTGCGATGACTATTGGAAGCGTTGGATCGGTAGCAGTCTCCCCTGTTTTGCCGAAAGTGCCCGAAGCGCTCGAACCGCCCGGCAAGGATCATGACAATGATGGCGATAACGGCGCGTCTGCCGTGAAATCCTCCACCGCAGCCGGTGTTGGAAACACAATCGACAAGACGGCCTGATTTGCAGTCCCAGACTGCTTCTGCCGAAAACGTTCAGGGCCGGGTGAGCAATCATCCGGCCCGCCGCACTTGAAGCGCACAAACGCCGGCTGGGTCCTGGCCAAGCACGCCCTTGCGCAAATTTGATCCAGATCAAATCTCAAAATATTACTTTTTCCCCACCTTGCCCGTTCGGGATGGCTTCTACACCGACGCTTGTGCCAAAAGTCGGACGGGGGCAAATGTGTAACCCGATCTCGGCTGCAGGCTTCGTCCGCAGCCGCGTTGCGGGAGAGTTTGGAGAGCTTCGTGTTTCCTGGGAGTCGCCGCCATTTTCAGCAGATGGCGATATCGCTGCTGCTCGTCCTGGGCGCTTTTGCGCCCGCCCATGCGGCCAGCCTGGACCTGACGCCTTACCGCGGTAAGGTCGTGTACCTCGATTTCTGGGCGTCCTGGTGTACGCCGTGCCACCTCTCCTTTCCCTGGATGAATGAAATCCAGGCGGCCTATGGCGGCGAGGGCTTGGTGATCCTGGCCGTCAATCTCGATCGCGACCGGGCAAAGGCCGACGAATTCCTGGCAACCGACAGGGGACAGCTCAACATCCTCTACGATCCAAAGGGCGACATCGCCCGGCAGTTCAATTTCAAGGACATGCCGACGGCGTTCCTGATCGGCCGCGACGGAAAG
>CAIUTH010000160.1 GCA_903902075.1 uncultured Alphaproteobacteria bacterium | reverse complement strand
TTGCGGAATGCGGGTGTTGCGCTGGTCGGTCACGTCGGATGCCTGCCCCTCTCGGACAGAAGTATGACAAGGCTATCCGCCCGGTGCAGCCGGATTATTTGCGCGGACGTGCAATTTTTCGCTTTCCCTCCCCGGCGCGCGAACCGCGCATAGATCGGGGAGGTGGCCGTAGCTGGCCCTCGGGCCAGCGAAGGCCGGAGGGGCAGTGTGCAACAGCGAAGTGCGGCGCCGGGGTGTTTGACCCTTTTGGCGATGTGCTGTCATATCTCGCGCAAACCGGGCGGCAGGATGCTGGTCCGAAGGGGAGGGACTTCAATGAAACGCTTGATGTTTTCGGCCGCGATCGCCGCGGCTGTCGGTCTTGGCGCTGTTGCCGCATTCGGCCAGGCCAATGAGGATGATGTTGCCGCCCGCCAGGCGAAATATCCCCTGGCTGCCAAGGCTGGTGAAGACAGCCACGCCATCGACAAGGCGCCGGCCGGTGCGCTCAACCAGGGCAAGTTCGACGACAAGACCTGGAAGTTCGGCAAGGCCTATGATGCGCCGGCAGGCTCCAAGCTTTGGAACCCTGTGAAGATCAAGATGCTGGCCGGCGGCAAGGTGACCGGCGGTACGCTGTTCACCGCCACCGATCCGGAAATCTACTGCTCCTTCGCCAATGCCGGTTACGACTTCATCTGGGTCGAGCATCAGCACAATGCCCGCGACTGGAAGACCACCGAGCGGATGTGGGCGGCCTGCCCCTATACCAAGGCGGTGCCCGGCGTGCGCGTCGCCTACACCGACGAGCGCGAGGAACAGCATGCGCTGGATGCCGGCGCGCTGGTGCTGGTGGTGCCGACCGTGCGTTCCTATGAAGAAG
Source organism: uncultured Alphaproteobacteria bacterium (assembly GCA_903902075.1). Lineage (GTDB taxonomy): Bacteria > Pseudomonadota > Alphaproteobacteria > Micropepsales > Micropepsaceae > Rhizomicrobium. The sequence continues at coordinate 20,190 of CAIUTH010000160.1, read as the reverse complement.
CCCTCAAGGCGCGCGACTGGGCCTACTTCCCCCCGCTGGGACGGCGTTCCAACGGCGGCGGCCAGGCCTTTGCCCTCTACAACAATGTGCCGGGCGGCTACCGGGCCACCATCAACGACAACCTGGTGCTGATCCTGATGATCGAGACCCTGGCGGGCCTGAAGGATGCCGACCGCATCGCCAAGATCCCTGGCGTCACCGCGGTGTTCGCGGCCTCGGGCGATCTGGGCAACCACTCCGGCTACAAGCAGAACGATCCGGACTATGAACGCGAGATCAACATCGTCCATGACGCCGCCATCAAGGCCGGCGTGCGGCTGTGCGGGCCCATCGCCTGGATCGACCGTCCCGACTTCACCTGCTTCCAGGCCGGCGGCGAAACCGGTGCCATCGCGCGCGGCGTGAAGGAAGAGCTGGGCAAAAACTGGAACACCCAGGGCAAGCCGGACGTCGGCCCCTGGGCTGCGGCCAAGAAGTAATTCTCAGACCACGAAATGGAAAAAGGCGTCGCATCTGCGGCGCCTTTTTTATGCCTTCACATAGACCCAGGCGGTGAGGCCTGACGCCAGCTTGGCCGATACCCGCTTATAGTCTGAGACCTCATAGCGGTCGGCGGCAGCCAATTCTTCGGCCGTGATCTCAAACACCATGCCTAGCACGCGATCCTGGGCATCGCCCTGCATCACGATGGGATGGAAACGCTTGCCGCTCTTGGCCAGCACATCCGGATCGGTGATCTCCACCATCTCCTGCTTCCAGCCCACCAGCGCGTCGGGCGCGCCTTTCAGCAGGCGGCCGAAAGAAGCCTGCTGCACTTCGTCCTGCTGAAGCGTGCCGTAAGAGAAAAGACGTTCGCTCACTTCGCCGTGCTGAACTTGAAGCTGGTCACCTGGTAGAAAATCTGGCCCGGCTTCAACTCGGTGCTGGGGAAGGCCGGGATGTTCGGCGCATTGGCGAAATGCTGGGTCTCCAGGCAGAAGGCGCCGCGCTTGATATATTGCGCCCCGCCTTTGCCGATGATCGGCTTGTCGTTGTTGGGCAGGTACAGCTGGATGCCCGGCTGGGTGGTCCACACATCCATCACCCGGCCCGATTCCGGCTCCACCACATGGGCGGCGGGACGCAGCAGGCCCGGCTTGCCGCGCACGATGAAGTTGATGTCATAGCCCGGCGTGGCCACGATGGCCGGATCGGGGCCGTTGATGTCCTTGCCCAGCGGCTTGGGCTTGGTGAAGTCAAAGCCGGTGCCCGCCACCTTCATCACCTCGCCTGTGGCCATGTGATTGGCATCGGTAGGCGTAACGGCATCGGACAGGATCTGCATCCTGTGGCCCAGCACATCGCCTTTGCCGGCGCCCTTCAGGTTGAAATAGGAATGGTTGGTGGGGTTCAGCACCGTCGGCTTGTCGGTGGTGGCGCGATAGTCGATGCGCAGCGTGTTGTTGGCGGTGAGGGTATAGATCACCGTGAAGTTCAGGTTGCCGGGAAAGCCCTGGTCGCCATCGGGCGAGATCATCTGCAAAATCAGGCTGGGGGATTTTCCGTCCAGCATGGTGGCGTTGTAGAGGTGATAGCTGAACCCGATCGGCCCGCCATGAATATTGTTGGGCCCGGCATTGGCCTTCAGGTGATAGGTCTTGCCCTCCAGGCTGAACTGGGCGCCGCCGATGCGGTTGGCGAAACGCCCGATCACCGCGCCGTACGTCGTGCCGTGGGTGTATTCCTCCAGCTTGTCATAGCCCAGCACCACATCGGCAAACTTGCCCTTGCGGTCGGGCACATTCAGGCTGACCAGGAAGGCGCCGTAATTGGTGATGCGCGCGCTCATGCCGCGCGCGTTGGTCAGGGTATAGATATCGGCCTTCTGGTGATCGGCGGTTTCGCCCCAGGACGCTTTTTCGATTTTGGCCTGTGCCGGCGCGGACCAGGCCAGCGACGCGGTGAACAGGGCCGCCGTCAGGCTCAAAGCGAGTGATTTCATGGCGTTCCCCATTTTGGCGGGGAGCCTAGCCGCCACAAGCCGGGCTTGGAAGGGGGCGGGACTGCGGCTACGCGGCGCCCGACTTGCACTCGGTATGAACGACACGTTCTCCGTCAAAGACTTCGAGCGAGGCATAGTGGTCCTGCATGATGCTGCGCGCCCGCTCGACGGCGACGGTATCTTCGGGGCATTGCATGAAGGTGGAGCGGATGACGCCGCCCATCTCATCGGCATAGCGGAATAGATAATCGCGCTTGGTCTGTTCCATATCCCATTGGTCCTTTTCGCAAGCGGCGGCCCGTTTGGCCGTCGGGATGCTTGTGACGCCTGGCGCGTGAATGCCGCATGAATGGTTGATGGCGGAAATGGGGCGTCCGCGAAGTCTCGTCTCGGCTAATACAGCGGACGGCGTTTTTTATCTTCAAACGCGGCGCCGAACGCATGTGCGTTCTCGGGATGAAGTTTGCGCCCTTCGGATTGCAGCGAATACCCGGCACACCGGTTCTCACAAGTCAGCATCCGGGCGACGAACGTCTTCTAGAGATTTTGTCGAAACTGACCAACGCCTCCTGCGCGCAAACGCAGTCACGGTTATCGCGGGCGTCTGGTCCAAAACGATAGCTATTTCGTTCGAAGCCCGCGGCACTCCCTCGGTCTGGGGGGCTTCAAGTGCAGTCGCTGATGCCGTGATCTGACAAATTATCACCTAAAGAGGGGCGATTCGATAGTTTGGCGACCTGAGGTCAATAATCGCCCCCAATAAATGTGCAGGAACATCGAGAGAACAATATGTAGTATTACTTCGTTATTTCAACGCGTTAGGCAGTATCTTGCCAAAGAGAACAAATCGCGTACATTTGTGGCTTCTCGTCGCCGTGGGATTCGCTTGGGGATCAGCGGGCGCCGTGAAATAACGGGAGATATCTCATGTCACAGGCGGCTTTGCGGGTGGTTAGCAAGGAACAGAATTCGGATCGCAAGCGCGCGCTGGACGCGGCGCTGAGCCAGATCGACCGTGCCTTCGGCAAGGGCTCGGTGATGAAGCTGGGCAGCCGTGACCTGGGGCTGGCGACCGACGCCGTGTCCACCGGCTCGCTCGGTCTGGACATCGCGCTGGGCATCGGCGGGCTGCCCCGCGGCCGCGTCATCGAAGTCTATGGTCCCGAATCCTCGGGCAAGACCACCCTGGCCCTGCACGTGGTGGCCGAGATCCAGAAGAAGGGCGGCACCGCCGCTTACGTGGACGCCGAACATGCGCTCGACCCGGTCTATGCCAGCAAGCTGGGCGTGGACATCAACGAATTGCTGATCTCCCAGCCCGACACCGGCGAACAGGCGCTGGAAATCACCGACACCCTGGTGCGGTCCGGCGGCGTGGACATCGTGGTGATCGACTCGGTCGCCGCCCTGACGCCCAAGGCCGAACTGGAAGGCGAAATGGGCGATTCTCTGCCCGGTCTTCAGGCGCGCTTGATGAGCCAGGCGCTGCGCAAGCTCACCGCCAGCATTTCCAAATCCAACACCATCGTCATTTTCATCAATCAGATCCGCATGAAAATCGGCGTCATGTTCGGCAATCCGGAAACCACCACGGGCGGCAATGCGCTGAAATTCTATGCCTCGGTGCGCCTGGATATCCGCCGCATCGGCGCCATCAAGGATCGCGACGAAGTGATCGGCAACCAGACCCGCGTGAAGGTGGTCAAGAACAAGGTCGCCCCGCCCTTCAAGCAGGTCGAGTTCGACATCATGTACGGCGTGGGCATTTCCAAGGTCGGCGAGCTGGTCGATCTGGGCGTCAAGGCCGGCATCGTGGAGAAGTCGGGCTCCTGGTACTCGTATGACGGCGCGCGCATCGGCCAGGGCCGGGAATCGGCCAAGACCTTCCTGACCGAAAACCGCGACATCGCCGACAAGATCGAAACCGCCATCCGCGCCAATGCCGGCCAGATCGGCCAGAACCTGGTTCTGGACGCCTCGGAAAAGGCGGAGCCGGAAGAAGAATAGGCCGCCAGGCCTTCTTGAATGGGGCCCCCGGCTCGTGCCGAGGCCCCGACCATAAAGCTGATACGCCCCTAGCCATGGTGGCCTCAGCTCCTCGGCAAAGGGCGCCCGTGTGAATGCGGGCGCCCATTGTTTTTCAGGCCTATATGGCGCCCTTATTATTTGACGGATCCGGCTCACGCCTACGCCTGTGCGCCCCGTGTGAATGCGGGACGCCTTCTGATTTTGTGCCCCTCATGCTTCGACAGCCGTTATCGTCAGCCTCGTGCGCCAGCATGAGGACGTTCCCCATTCCTCACCCTGAGCCTGCCGAAGGGCGAGGGGCGGTGCCCCCCAAAAAGGCATGGCCGGCCCCAAAAAACCCAAGGGTGACAAGGTTTTTTGGAGCCGTTACAACCTAGGCCTATGAAAAGCCTCTCCGACGTCCGCACCGGATTCCTGGATTTCTTCGCCCAGCACGGCCACACCATCGTGCCGTCCTCGCCGCTGGTGCCCCGCAACGACCCCACCCTGCTGTTCACCAATGCGGGCATGGTCCAGTTCAAGAACCTGTTTACCGGCGCCGAAAAGCGCCCCTACAGCCGCGCCACCACGGTGCAGAAATGCGTGCGCGCCGGCGGCAAGCACAACGATCTGGACAATGTCGGCTACACCGCCCGGCATCACACCTTCTTCGAGATGCTGGGGAACTTCTCCTTCGGCGATTACTTCAAGGAAGACGCGATCACCTTCGCCTGGGATTTCATCACCAAGGTGGTGGGGCTGCCTGCAGACAAGCTGCTGATCACGGTCTATCCCACCGACGATGAGGCCCGTCAGCTTTGGAAGAAGATCGCCGGTTTCAGCGATGACAGGATCATCGGCCATGAAAGCAACCTGTGGGCCATGGGCCCCACCGGCCCCTGCGGCTTCTGTTCGGAGATATTCTACGACCAGGGACCCTCCGTCGCGGGCGGCCCGCCTGGCTCGCCGGAAGAAGATGGCGACCGCTATCTGGAATTCTGGAACCTTGTGTTCATGCAGTTCGAGCAGGTGGACGAAAACACCCGCCTCAATTTGCCCAAGCCCTCCATCGACACCGGCATGGGGCTAGAGCGCATTGCCGCCATCCTCCAAGGCGTTACCAACAATTACGATGTGGACCTGTTCCGTCACCTGATCGCAGCATCTGAATCGGCCAGCGGCGTTGCCAGCACCGGCGAGGCCACGTTCAGCCACCGCATCATCTCCGATCACCTGCGCGCCACGTCTTTCCTGATCGCCGATGGCGTGCTGCCGTCCAACGAAGGCCGCGGTTATGTCCTGCGCCGGATCATGCGCCGCGCCATGCGTCACGCGCATCTGCTGGGCACCAGGGATCCCCTGATGCACCGGCTGGTGCCGGCGCTGGTGGGCGAGATGGGCCCGGCATACCCAGAACTCAAGCGCAGCGAAGCCATGATCGCCGAGACCTTGAACCTGGAAGAAATCCGCTTCCGCGAAACCCTGGCGCGCGGCCTCAAGCTGCTGGACGAAGCCAGTGTTGGGCTGAACAAGGGCGATCAGCTCAAGGGCGATGTCGCCTTCAAGCTCTATGACACCTACGGCTTCCCGCTGGACCTGACCGAGGAATCCCTGCGCGCCCGCGGCGTCACCGTTGATACCGACGGCTTTGCAGCGTCGATGCAGAAGCAGAAGCACGAAGCCCGCGCCTCCTGGACCGGCAATGCCGACGCCGCCAGCGAAGCCAAGTGGTTTTCGGTGCTGGACGAAGTCGGCCGTACCGAGTTCCTGGGCTATGACACCGAGGAAGCCGAAGGCGTGGTGCTGGCCATCTTCAAGGACGGCGGCCGGGTGATGGCGGCCAATGCCGGCGAAGCAGTGGAGATCGTCACCAACCAGACGCCCTTCTATGGCGAATCCGGCGGCCAGGCCGGCGATACCGGTCACATGAATTCGGCCAAGGCCAGGGGTCAGGTCACCGACACCCAGAAGAAGCTGGGCGCCCTGCATGTCCACAGCGTGCGCATCACCGAAGGCAGCTTCGCGCCCGGCGATGCCGTGGACCTGAAAGTGGATACCGAGCGGCGCCGCGCCACCCGCGCCAATCACAGCGCCACCCATCTTCTGCACGCCGCGCTCAAGCGCGTGCTGGGCAACCATGTCAGCCAGAAGGGTTCGCTGGTGAATGCCGAGCGGCTGCGCTTTGACTTCTCGCACCAGAAACCGGTGTCGCCCGAGGAATTGGAAAAGATCGAGGCGCAGGTCAATGCCGTGATCCGCCAGAACTCCGACACCACCACGCGTTTGATGGCCACCGACCAGGCGATCAAGGCGGGAGCCGAAGCCCTGTTCGGTGAAAAATACGGCGATGAAGTGCGCGTGCTGTCGATGGGCGCGGACCTGGACGGCGACAAATCCTATTCGGTCGAACTGTGCGGCGGCACCCATGTCCACCGCCTGGGCGATATCGGCCTGTTCACGATTTTGGCGGAAAGCGCCGTCGCCGCCGGCGTGCGCCGCATCGAGGCGCTGACATCCGAACATGCCCGCCGTTACCTGTCGGGCCAGGCCGAAATCGCCCGCGAAGCGGCGTCGGCCATCAAGGCGCCGATCGGCGAATTGTCATCTCGCGTGGCGCAACTGTCGGAAGAACGCCGCAAACTGGAACGCGAATTGGCGGAAGCCAAGAAGCAGCTGGCGCTGGCCGGTCCGGCGCAATCGGGGGGCGACGCCGACGAAACTATCGCGGGCCTGAAAGCCGTGCTGAAATTGGTGGACGGCGTCTCGCCCAAGGACCTCAAGAGCCTGGCCGACGGCGCCAAGTCCCAGGTCGGCAGCGGCGTGGTGGCCTTCGTCACCGCCGCGGACGGCAAGGTTTCCATCGTGGCCGGTGTTACCGACGACCTGACATCGCGCATCAGCGCGGTGGACCTGGTGCGGGTGGCGGCGGAAGCGCTGGGCGGCAAGGGCGGCGGTGGTCGTCCCGACATGGCCCAGGCCGGCGGGCCGGACAATGGCAATCCGCAAGCCGCACTGGACGCCATTCGCAAGAAGTTGGGCGAGTTGGCGCCGGCTTAAGCGGCCTCACCCTTCGTCAAGCTCAAGGTGAGGAATTCCTCATGCTGAGCCTGTCGAAGCATGAGGGCTACGCAATAATATCCGGCAGCAGCCCGTTGTTGATCTCGGTGATCTCGTCCTTCAGCTGAAGCTTGCGCTTCTTCAGCCGCGCCAGCGCCATCAGGTCGGGATTGCCCGCCCGCACCATGGCCTCGATGGCGGAATCCAGGTCGCGATGTTCCTGGGTCAGCTGGGTCAGCTTGGCGCGCGCGGCAACTTCGTTGGGACCAACAACTCCGGTCATTGCTTCTTCTTCCTGCGGCCCTTGGCCAATTCCTCGCCCCAGCGTTTCACGTCCGGCCAGTCATAGTCGAACAAATCCAAACAACGCCCTACCATCTGGTCCACCAGGTCGGTCAGCGTCTTGGGCTCGGCGTAAAAGGCGGGGACCGGCGGCAGAATGATGGCGCCCATTTCCGCCAGCGCCGTCATGGTGCGCAGGTGCCCCAGGTGCAGCGGCGTCTCGCGCACCATCAGCACCAGCGGGCGGCGCTCCTTCAGCATCACATCGGCGGCGCGGGTCAGAAGGCTGGTGGTCACCCCGGTGGCGATCTCGCTCATCGTCCGTACACTGCACGGCGCCACGATCATGCCCTTGGTCTTGAAACTGCCGCTGGCGATGGGCGCGGCGATGTCCGCAATCGCGTAGCTGTAATCGGCCTTGGCGGCGACCTGACGGGGCGACAACTTTGTTTCATAGCCGATAGTCATTTCCGCAGGCTTGGTCATAACCAAGTGCGATTCTATCCCCAACTCGCTGCAGGCTTCCAGCAGGCGGATGCCATAGGCAACGCCCGACGCCCCCGACAGGCCGATAACCAGCCGTTCCGCTTTGTCTTTTGGGTTCCAGCTCTGTGTCATGGGCCACCCGTTAGCACTTCTTAAGGCAAGCACAAAGAGTTTCGGTTCCCACCCCTTTTGGGGATGACAGGCACCGGGATTGGTGGTTGAATTTTGGGGCCAGGCGCGAGCCAAGTGTTAGCGCCAGCCGACCGAAATCCAACGATGAGGTGCATGCATGGCGATACAGGGACATATCAACCATCTGTCCAACCAGCATAAGAAAATCCAGGACATCATCGAGAACGAGATGTCCAACCCCGACTGGGACGAGATCCGGGTCGTAGCCCTGAAAAAGCAAAAACTTCGAATCAAGGACGAGCTCGAACGGCTGAGAAACGTCGTTAACTGAGCCGCCTCTATCCCGCCGGGCCGCGCGCTGACGCGTAGGCGAGAGCCGGAGCGTAACTTAATAAGTGCGCGGCCGCGGGAATTGACTACAAAGCTTTCGCCATTTCGCGCAGCAGGAACTTCTGGACCTTGCCCGTTGATGTCTTGGGCAGGTCCGAAAACACGATGGTGCGCGGCATCTTGAATTTTGCCAGCCGCGCCCGCGCGAAATCACTGATCTCCGTCTCGCTCACGATGGCACCAGGCCGCAGTTCCACGAACGCGCAGGGATGCTCGCCCCATTTGGCGTCGGGGCGCGCCACCACCGCCACGAACAGCACGGCGGGGTGCTTGGCGATGGCGTCTTCCACTTCGATGGACGAGATATTCTCGCCGCCGGAAATGATGATGTCTTTGCTGCGGTCTTTCAGCTGGATATAGCCGTCCGGATACATCACGCCCAGGTCGCCGGAATGGAACCAGCCGCCTTCCAGGGCGTCGCGCGTGGCCTTGGGATTTTTCAGATAGCCGCGCATCACGATATTGCCGCGGAACATCACCTCGCCGATGGTCTTGCCGTCGGCGGGCACGGGCTTCATCGTTTTGGGATTCAACACCGCCAGTTCTTCCAGCGGGGCATAGCGCACGCCCTGGCGCGCTTTCCTGGCCGCACGCCCGGCGCTGTCCAGCGCGTTCCACTCCTCATGCCATTCATTGACCACGGCCGGGCCATAGACCTCGGTCAACCCATAGACATGCACCACTTCAAAACCGGCATCCGCCATCGCCGCCAGCACGCTCTCCGGCGGCGGCGCCGCGGCGGCCATGAAGCGAACCTTTTGCGGGAAGCTTTTGCGTTCGGAATCCGGGGCATTCACCAGGGTGCTCATCACAATGGGCGCGCCGCACAGATGGGTGACGCCATGCTCGGCCAGCGCCTCGAAGATCGCGCCCGCCCGCACCCAGCGCAGGCAGACATGGGTGCCTGCCACCGCCGACAGCGACCAGGGCATGCACCAGCCGTTGCAGTGAAACATCGGCAGGGTCCACAGCAGCACAGGATGCTCGACCATGGTGCCGGCCAGGGCATTGCCGTAGCACATCAGGGCGGCGCCGCGATGGTGGTAGACGACGCCCTTGGGGCTGCCGGTGGTGCCGGAGGTATAGTTCAGGGCGATGGCGTCCCACTCGTCATCGGGCATGCGCCAGGCGAAGTCCGGATCGCCGGATTTCAGGAATTTCTCGTAATCGATCTTTCCCAGCCGCGCGCCGCTTTGCGGGAATTCCTTGTCGTCATAATCGATCACCAGCGGCTTCTTCTTCAACAGCTTCAGCGCCGCCACCACGGTGGCGGAGAATTCCCGGTCGGTGATCAGGATCCTGGCGCCGCCATGCTCCAGCATGAAGGCCAGCGCGGCCGCATCCAGCCTTGTGTTCAAGGCATTCAGCACCGCGCCCAGCATGGGGACGCCGTAATGGGCTTCCAGCATGGGCGGGGTGTTGGCCAGCATCACCGCCACCGTGTCGCCCTTTTTGATCCCCTTCCTGGCCAGTGCCGAAGCCAGGCGGCGGCTGCGCGCATAGAAGGTGGCGTAATCGGTGCGCTGCCGGCCATGGATGATGGCGGTGTGCCTGGGGAAGGTCTTGGAGGCCCGTTCCAGGAAGGACAGCGGCGTCAGCGGCTGGAAGTTGGCCGGGGTAAGGTCCAGCCCTGTTTCATAGGGCTTTCCTGATCGCCCTGAGGGCTTTGTGACGCTTTTGCGTTTGGTCTGTTTTTTTGCTTTTGGGGCGGCCATGGGAGCCGCACGCTAGAGAAACCGGGCTTTTGCGGCAAGGTTGGATGACGGCGGCGGTAATGTTAGACACCGCACATGAGCATCATCGACCAGCCTGAGAAAAAACCGCGCGGACTGCGCGCCGTCTATGCCTGGATGCTGGCCAATGCCAGCGGCCGCCACGCCTGGGCCATGGTGGCGGTCTTTGCCTTTGCCGAAGCCAGCTTCTTTCCCATCCCCGCGGACGTGATGGTGCTGCCCATGATGCTGGCGGACCGCAAGCGCGTCTTCCGGCTGGGCGCCTGGGTGGCGTTTTGGTCGGTGGCGGGCGGCATGCTGGGCTATGCCATCGGCGCGCTGTTCTGGGAAACCGCTGGCCAGTGGCTGATCCACGCTTTGCATATTCCGCTGGCCAAGGTGGAATTTTACCGCGCCCAATACAGCCAGAACGCCTATTACATCATGCTGCAGGGCGCCACGCCCATTCCCTACAAGCTGGTGACGATCGCCAGCGGTCTGGCCGGCGTCAGCTTCCCGCTCTTCATGCTGTATTCGGCGATCACCCGCAGCATCCGCTATATCGTGATCGAGGCGTTGCTGGTGCATTTCTTCGGCGAACGCGCGCAGATACTGCTCGAGAAATACCTCGAGGCAGCCTTGATCGCGTTCCTGGCCGTGGTTGTGCTCGGAATCGCAGCGGCGATTTATCTTTAGTCCTGCTCGAGTTCGCTCGACAGCCCTTCATCGTCCGGCGCAGGCACGCCTTCCGACGGCGCATCTTCGCGCGGCGGCAGTTCCACCAGGGGCGCGCCCGTGCCGGTGGTTTCCGAGATGCTCTTCAGCGAAGCACCCTTGCGCGCGGCACGCTTCTCGGCGCGTTCGCGCTTGGCATTGACCCGGCTGACCGCCAGATCCAGTTCCAGCTGCGAGCACAGGCCCAGGGTCACCGGGTCCACCGCCTTGATGTTGGCCGCGTTCCAGTGCGAACGCTCGCGGATCTTGGCGATGGTCGCCTTGGTGGTGCCGATCAGCTTGATGATGTCGCTGTCGGAAAATTCCGGATGGTTGCGAATGATCCAGTACACCGCATCGGGCTTGTCCTGGCGCTTCGACACCGGGGTGTAACGCGGGGCGCGCTTCTGGCGCACGTTCGGCATCTTGTGCTTGGGCGCCGCCATCTTCAGGCGCTTCTTGGGATCCTTTTCCGCTTCGGCGATCTGCTCGCGGGTCAGCTGGCCGGTGGCCACGGGGTCCTGGCCCTTGATGCCCTTGGCGACGTCTTCGTCGGCGATGCCTTTCACTTCCAGCGGATGCAGGCCGCAGAAGTCCGCGATCTGTTCAAAGGACAGACCGGTATTGTCCACCAGCCAGACGGCGGTAGCTTTGGGCATCAGGGGTTTGTTCTCGACGGCCATGATAATTCTCTCCCATTGAGCGGGAGCCGTATCCGGGCTCGCCGCCCCTCGTCAGGTTAATCCTTTCGAGGAATGCGGTCTTTTAGCGGGGTCGCCTTCGGACCGCAAAGACTTTCAGGGCATCTGGAGGAGAATTTTGCCGATATGGCCGGTTTTGGCCATCAATTCATGGGCTTTCTGGGCCTGGGCGAGGGGAAAGGCCTGCGCGATGACCGGCTTGATCCGGCTTCCCAGCAGGGGCCAGATCCTGGCCAGCAGCACGTCGCGGATGGCGCGCTTCTGTTCGGGGGTGCGCCCCCGCAGGGTGGTCGCCGCCAGGGTCAGGCGCTTGGTCAGGACGGGCGCGAAGTTCACCTCGGCCTTGCTGGCTTTCTGGTAGGCGATGTTGACGATGCGGCCCCACACGGCGGCGGCTTCGATGTTGCGCTGGACATAATCACCGCCCACCATGTCCAGGATCACGTCGACGCCTTTGCCGCCGGTTTCTTCTTTCACGACAGCGACGAAATCTTCCTTCTGGTAATTGATTGCCCGCGCCGCGCCCAATCCGCGTGCCGCTGTGCATTTCCCGTCACTGCCGGCCGTGGTGAAAACCGTATGGCCCAGGGCGGCGAAAATCTGGATAGCCAGGCTGCCAATGCCGCTGGTGCCGCCATGGATCAGCAAACTCTCACCGGGAGCCAGCCGCCCCGTATCCATAATGTTGGTCCAGGCGGTGAAGGCCGCTTCCGGCAATCCGGCGGCTTCGATCCTGTCGATCGTGTCCGGCACGGGCAGCAGCGAGCCGGCATCGGCCACGGCGAATTGCGCATAGCCGCCCCCGGGTAACAGTGCGCAGACCGGATCGCCCACCGTCCAGCCGCTGACATTTGCGCCCAGTTCCACAATCGTGCCCGACACTTCCATGCCCAGGATGGGGGAGGCGCCCGGCGGCGGCGGATAATGGCCCCGGGCCTGCAACAGATCGGCATTGTTCAGGCCGGCTGCGGCGACGGAAATTAAAACCTGGCCAGGCCCGGGCGCAGGCTTCGGTTCCTGGCCCAGCACCAGCCGGTAATCCCGGCCCGGATTTTGAACATGAACAACGTTCATCACTTGCGCGGCTTTCTTGGTGGGAACAGACTAAACGCGAAACCAGCCAATGCGAAACCATGGACCTGGACGAACCGCGCAAGAAGTTGCCCGACATCGTGCTGGGCGAGGATATTTCGGCCCTCTCGGCGCATGAACTGGAAAAGCGCATCACAAGGCTGGAAGCGGAAATCGCCCGCTGTGCCGAGGCGATAAAGCACCGCAATGCCACAAAAAGCGCGGCGGAAAGTTTCTTCAAAAAGTGAATGCGTTAATTTGCACAGCAGGAATAAGCATAAGCAGCGATATTGCGGCTGTTTACCAACCTGACGGCTTTGCGGGGCCGACAGGGCTTGCTAGCGTCCCGCCACAATACTGAAATACCGGCTTACGGGGATAAAATGCCGATCATCGAGACTGAGACCGCGTCGTTCACCGATGGCGCCATGTTCGACAGGACCTTTGACGAAGGCATGGCGCTGGTGGAAGAAACTGCGCGCTATCTCGACGGCAAGGGCCGCGAGGAAGCCCGCGTCCTGCCGCGCAAGGCTGCGATGCTCTATGCCGGCGAAAGCATGCGCGTCACCACCCGCCTGATGCAGGCCGCCAGCTGGCTGCTGGTGCAGCGCGCCGTGCGCGACGGCGACATGGAGCGTGATGACGCGTTGAACGATCGCTACCGCCTGGGCAGCCGCGAAATTTGCCTTGGTCAATGCGCCGAAGACATCGACCCGCTGCCCGCGGAACTCAAGGATCTGCTGTCGCGCAGCGACAGCCTGTATCGCCGTATCGCCCGCCTTGATGATGTTCTGTTCGGCGAAGGCGAAGCGGCGCCGGCCGGCGCGCGCGGACAAATGGATGTCCTGGCGCAGGCCTTCAAATAGAAACAAAAACGCCGCCGGAAACCGGCGGCGTTTTGGTATTTGGTCGAAGGGCTTTTAGGCCTTCACAAAGCCCGCGAACTTCTTGTTGAAGCGGGTCAGGCGGCCGCCGCGGTCCATCAGTTTGGCGTCGCCACCGGTCCAGGCCGGGTGGGTGGAGGGGTCGATGTCTAGCGTGACCTTCTGGCCCGCGGTCCCATAGGTGGTGCGCGTCTTGTAGGTGGTGCCGTCGTTCAGCTGAACTTCGACAAAATGATAGTCGGGGTGGATGCCCTTTTTCATGACGCGTACCTTCTTTTCGGGCGCGGCCCATTTCTGACGGGCTGCGGAGGGCGGGCTTATACGGGACGCCCCAGGCTCCCGCAAGCAGTCCGGCGGCAATAGTTCCTTTGGCGCGGCCGCAGGGCCCCTATATACAGCCCTCTGTTAACAAAAAGGCGCCCGCCATTGGCCAGGGGTGACAGCGATTTTTCCAAGGAAACCGCCCGGGTGGCGGCGGGACGGCCCAAGGCCAAGTCCCTGGCCCCCCTGAGGGCGCTGCTGCCCTTCCTGCGCCCCTACCGGGGCAGGATCATGGTGGCCGTCGTCGCCCTGATCGCCTCCTCCACCGCCACCCTGATCCTGCCCCAGTTCGCCCGGGGGCTGATCGATGCCCGCGGCCTTTCAGCGGCCCAGGCCCATGCCCTGACCGACTTCTATGCCGCCTTTATCGTGGCCGCCGCCGTTCTGGGCATGGCCTCGGCCACCCGCTTCTATGCCGTGACCTGGCTGGGCGAGCGGGTGGTGGCCGATATCCGCAAGGCGGTGTTCGACAATGTACTGGGCCTGTCGCCCCAGTTCTTCGAGGTGACCCGCACCGGCGAAGTGCTGTCGCGCATGACCGCCGATACCACCTTGATCCAGACGGTGGTGGGATCGTCCGCATCGCTGGCGCTGCGCAACCTGGTCACCCTGACTGGCGGCCTGGCGCTGATGTTCTTCACCAGCGTGAAGCTGACCTTGCTGGTCGTCGGCGCGGTGGTGGTGGTGATGTTGCCGCTGCTGCTGTTCGGCCGCTGGGTGCGCAAGCTCTCCCGCGCCAGCCAGGATTCCATCGCCGATACGGCCGCGCGCGGCGCCGAGACGTTGAACGCGGTACCCACGGTGCAGGCCTTCACCCAGGAAAATTACGAGCGCCGCGCCTTTGCCCTGTCGGTGGAGCGCGCGTTCGAATTTGCCAAAAGCCGCACCCTGGCGCGCGCCATCCTGACGGCGATCGCCATCTTCACCGCCTTTTCGGGCTTGGCCACGGTCGGCCTGATCGGCTTGCACGACTTCATCGGCGGGCACATTTCGGCGGGCCAGCTGGTGGCCTTCATTTTCTACGGCATCCTCACCGGCGGCGGTGTCGGCGCCTTGTCGGAAGTGTGGGGCGATCTGCAGCGCGCCGCCGGCGCCTCGGAACGACTGATGGAATTGCTGCATGAAGTGCCGGCCATTGCCGCGCCGGCCCGTCCGTTGCAATTGCCCGCGCATCCCAGCGGCGCGGTGCGTTTCGAGGATGTCACCTTCCGCTATCCGACCCGCCCCGATTTCAAGGCCTTGAACGGTTTCTCACTCGATGTGCCGGGAGGCGAGGCGGTGGCGCTGGTGGGCCCCAGCGGCGCCGGAAAATCCACCGTGTTCCAGCTGATGTTGCGCTTCTTCGATGCCCAGGGCGGCGGCATCCGGTTCGACGGCGTGGACATCACCCAGCTCGATCCCATCGCCTTGCGCCAGAAGATCGCGGTCGTCTCGCAGGAACCGGTGATTTTCTCCGGCAGCATCGCCGCCAATATCCGTTATGGCCGCGAGGACGCCACCGATGAACAGGTGCGTGCCGCCGCCGATGCCGCCGCCGCCAGCGAGTTCATCGTCAAGCTGCCGCAAGGCTTCGACACGCTGGTGGGCGAGCGCGGCGTCACGCTTTCGGGCGGCCAGCGCCAGCGCCTGGCGATTGCCCGCGCCATCCTGCGCGATGCTCCGCTTCTTCTGCTGGACGAGGCGACCAGCGCGCTGGACGCGGAAAATGAACGGCTGGTGCAGACCGCGCTGGGCAACCTGATGGTGGGCCGCACCACCCTGGTGATCGCACACCGTTTCTCCACCATCCAGCGCCTGAAGCGCATCGTGGTGATCGACGAGGGCAGAGTTGTTGCGCAAGGCAGCCATGCCGAACTGATGGCTGCCGGCGGGCTTTATGCGCGGCTGGCGTCGCTGCAATTTGCGGATGCGCCGCTATGAGATTCGGGCGGCCGCGCCGCATCGGCCGGGCCCTGGTCATGCTGGCGATTGTCGCACTGGTCAGCGCCACCGTGCGCGCGGTGTGGTCCAATGGCGTGTTTTCTTCAACGCCAGTGGGCTTTCTGGGCAGCTGCAAGGTCGCCGGCACCGTGCCCGGCGTGCAGGATATCGAACCCGCAAACGGCACGGCTTTTGTTTCGGTCAGCAGTGCGCGGGGTCCCGGCGCCGATGACGGCATCTATGCCCTGCCGCTGGCGGGCGGGACGCTGCGCAAGCTCGCAGGCGCCCCGCGTGATTTTCATCCCCGTGGGCTAGGCCTGTATCGCACGCCCGACGGCAAGGGCCTGTTCCTGATGGCGGTGAACAAGCGCAGCACCGGCCGGTTCAGCATCGACAGTTTTGAAGTGACCGATCCGGCCGGCACGCCGGCGCTGGTGGCCCAGGGCACCATCGAAGGCGGCATGCTGATCAATCCGCAGGACGTGGCGGTGGCCAGTCCCGTCAGCTTCTATGTCGCCAATGGCACGGCGGGGAAAAATCCGCTGCTCCATATTCCACAGACCTACGGCGTCCTCCCGGGCGGCAATATCCTGTATTTCAATGGCATGAGCTTCAGCGAAGCGGTGGACGGGCTGTATGGCACCCGCAGCCTGATCCTGACGGGCGGCGGCACGCACCTTGTGGTGGGCGGTCTGCTCAGCCGGTCGCTGACCAGTTTTTCCCGCGAACCCTTCACCGGCGCACTCACCGAAGCGGGCAACCTGGTGCTGCCGGCGGGACCGGAAAAACTCAGCCTGGATGCGCAGGGACAATTGCTGGTGGCGGGCCACGCCAATCTTTCGGACTGGCGCGCCGCCAACGCTGATCCGGCAAAGCGCGCCCCGTCGCAGCTTTTCCGCGTCACCTTGTTGAATGGCATGCCGCAGGACAAGGAACAGATCTATGGCAATGACGGCCGCGAACTCTCCGGCGCCAGTGTGGGCATTTCGGCCGACAAGACGTTGCTGATCGGTTCCAGCCTGGACGGCCGGCTGATGAGCTGCACCCAGTAGAAACAAAAGGAGCGTCGGCGAGAGCCGGAGCGACCAAATAAAAAAGGCGCCCGAAGGCGCCTTTTTCTATTCCGTGTCAGACCGCTCAGGCGACCTGGACGATCTCTTCGCCATTGGGATCGCGCAGCACATAGCCGCGGCCCCAGACAGTTTCGATGTAATTGGCACCTTCGGTGGCGGCGGCCAGCTTCTTGCGCAGCTTGCAGATGAAGACGTCGATGATCTTCAGCTCCGGCTCGTCCATGCCGCCATACAGGTGATTGAGGAACATTTCCTTGGTCAGGGTCGTGCCCTTGCGGAGAGAAAGCAGCTCCAGCATCTGGTATTCCTTGCCCGTCAGGTGGACGCGGGCGCCGTCGACTTCCACGGTCTTGGCGTCCAGGTTGACGGTGAGCTTGCCAGTGGTGATGACCGACTGGCTGTGGCCCTTGGAACGGCGGACCACGGCCTGGATGCGGGCGACCAGCTCGTCCTTGTGGAAAGGCTTGGTCATGTAATCGTCGGCGCCGAAGCCCAGGGCCTTGACCTTGGCTTCCACGATGGCGTTACCGGACAGGATCAGGACCGGCGTCTGCACCTTGGCGACGCGCAGGGCCTTGAGGACCTCGAACCCGCTCATGTCGGGCAGCTGCAGGTCCAGGACGATGATGTCGTAATCGTAAAGCTTGCCCAGATCGATCCCTTCTTCGCCGAGATCGGTGGTGTAGACGTTAAGGCCCTCGCTGCGCAGCATCAGCTCGATGCTTCGCGCCATGGCGCTGTCGTCTTCGATCAGGAGTACGCGCATGTCAGGCCCCTCTCTTAACGTTCCTTGCGGCCCAACAGGGTGCAGGGACGGTTAACCAGTTTCCGGAAGGTAAGCGCAAATAGTTAACAGCAGCTTTAACTTCTGGTCCCAGCTTCAGTCCTTCCTCATCCCGGATTAAGGGCCGGAAAGGACTCCAAGGCCCCAAAAGTCCTTGATTCGGTTTGTTAAGTTTACCGCCATTTAAATCCTTGGCCCCAAGATAGGGTCCTTCGGAGGACAGAAAGTCGCCGAAAATAAGGATTTTTCATGCGCGCCCTGATTCAGGAAATAGACGCCATTCCCACCCTGACCCGCTTTGGCCGGGTCGCCCGCATTGAAGGGCTGGCGGTGGAAGTGACCGGCGCGCAGGGCGCTGTCAGCCTGGGCGGCCAGTGCCGTATAAGTATAGGAAATAAAAAGACAATTCCTTGCGAAGTGGTCGGGTTCCGCGACGGCCGCGTATCCTCAGCGTGGTGGATCAGCTTTACCAGACCCTGCTGCAGATTCAGTAAGGACAGATCATGAGCATCGACCGCGTCGCCACATCCGCCCAGACCGCCTATTTCCTGCAACAGCTCACCCATGCGGGTAACGCGCTGGACAAGACCCAGGAACAGATCGCTTCGACCAAGAAGGCGACCACCTATGCCGGCTTCGGCGACCAGACCCAGGTGCTGACCGCGACCTTGTCGGTCAATGCGCGCAACGACGCCTATACCACCGCCACCAAGTTCGCCGTCACCCAGGTTGACGTGCAGGACACCCAGCTCACCAGCCTGTCCAGCCTGCTGACCGGCCTGAAGAAGGCGGTCAGCGATTCGGTGGCCAACAACGACGCCACCGGCCTGATGACCCAGGTGCAGAATATCTTCACCCAGGCCAGCGCGATCCTGAATTCCAAGGACGCCAACGGCGACTATATCTATGGCGGCAGCAAGACCGATGTGGCGCCGATGACGGTGAACTCGCTGGCGGCGCTGCAGGCGCTGCCCTCCACCGCGGCCGCCTTCGCCAATGGAAATTTGAAGAAATCCGTCCAGGTCGCCGATGGCATCAATGTCAGCTATGGCGTCACCGCCTCGGACATCGGCACCGATCTGATGCAGGCCTTGAAGGACATCGCCACCTTCGACGCCGGCGGCAGCGGCAATTTCAACGCCGCCACCAGCCTGACCTCGGCGCAGAACACCTTTCTGACCAATACCATCGGCCAGGTCACCACGGCGGCCGTCAATCTGAACGCCGCCACCGCCGCCAACGGCTATGTCTCCAACCGCCTGACCGACGCCCAGACCCAGCAGGCTTCGATGAACACCCTCTACAAGGGCTTTGTGTCGGATATCCAGGACACCAACATGGCCGACGCTGCCACCCAGCTGTCGCTGAACCAGACCCAACTGCAGGCGGCGCTGCAGGTCACGGCCGGATTGCACCAGCTTTCGCTGCTGAATTACCTGAAATAGGCGTATTTCGCTTATTTCTTGCGGTTTTCCGGTTGCGGTCCTATAGGACCGCTCCATGAGCGAAAGCGTCCTCAAGCCCGGGAGCCGCGTCGTCGCTGCCATGAGCGGCGGCGTGGATTCGTCCGTCACCGCCGCGCTGCTGAAGAAGCAGGGTTACGACGTGGTGGGCATCACTCTGCAGCTGTATCCCGAAGACAAGACGCCGGCGCGCAAGGGCGCCTGCTGCGCGGGCGCCGACATCTATGACGCCAAGCGCGTGGCGCAGAGCCTGGGCATTCCCCATTATGTGCTGGATTACGAAAGCCGCTTCCGCAAGGCGGTGATCGAGGATTTCGCCGACAGCTATGCCCGGGGCGAGACGCCGATCCCCTGCGTGCGCTGCAATCAGAACGTGAAGTTCGCCGACCTGCTCGACACCGCGCGCGAGCTGGGCGCCGAGGCGATGGCCACCGGCCATTATGTGCGCCGGGTGGAAGGCGATGGGCGCGCACAGCTGCACGCTGCCGCCGATCTGGTGCGCGACCAGAGCTATTTCCTGTTCGCCACCACCCAGGACCAGCTCGACTATCTGCGCTTTCCCCTGGGCCACATGGACAAGCGCGAGGTGCGCGCCATCGCTGCCGAACTGGCGCTGGTCAATGCCGCCAAGCCCGACAGCCAGGACATCTGCTTTGTGCCCAGCGGGCATTACAGCACCATCGTGGACCGCGTGCGTCCCGATGCGGCGCGTCCCGGCGACATCGTGGATGCGGCGGGCATTGTCCTGGGCCGCCATGACGGCATCACCCATTTCACCGTCGGCCAGCGCAAGGGGCTTGGCCTGTCCGGCAATGAAGGACCGTTGTTCGTGCTGAAGCTGGACGCGGTCAATGCACGGGTGATCGTGGGGCCGCGCTCGGCGCTGGGGTTCTCCACCATGCTGCTGAAAGACGTGAACTGGCTGGCAGCACATGACGCGCCGTTCGAGGCGCGGGTTAAAGTGCGTTCCATGCGCCCGCCGGTGGCGGCCACGGTCACCCCGCTGGCGGACGGCGCCGCAAGGGTGGACCTGATCGCGGCGGAAGACGCGATCGCCCCGGGCCAAGCGTGCGTCTTTTATGGCGCCGAAGACAGCCGCGTGCTGGGCGGTGGCTGGATCCAGTCACAAGCGGCGATTGCTGCGACGGCACCGGCATAGGTCAGTTAGCGACCGCCATCGCGGCGCGCGCCAACGGCCTCGCCGAAAGGCAC
>CAIUTH010000159.1 GCA_903902075.1 uncultured Alphaproteobacteria bacterium | reverse complement strand
GTGGTGAACTCACGGCAGACCTGGCCGCCACGGCGGAATTCGCGCGTGGAGGTGAACGTGCCGCGATTGGGGCCGCGGCGCCATTCATAGGGACGGCCGATATCGCCGTTCAGGCCATCGGCATAAGTGCGATACGCGATCGGCTGGTCTTCGCAGTCGATGTCGCGGCCAATGACATTGCCCAGCAGGCCGCCGACCACGACGCCGCCGATGGTGGCGCCCGCATTGCCGCGGGACGCAAGGCCGCCAATAAGGCCGCCTGCCAGCGCGCCGAAGATGGTGCCGTTGGTGGCGTTGCCGCGGCGGCAGCTCTCTTCATAGCGGCCCTGCTGGTAATAGGCGGGTGGCGGGGGCGGCGGCGGGCCGTATTCGCGATCGCGGCGGTCGTACCGGTCGCGGTCGCGGATCCGGGTATAGCGGCCGTTGCGGTCGTAATAGCCGTTATGGTCGGCATCGCTGTAATAGCCGTCGGGATCGTTGCCGGGCGGCACCCAGCCCGGCTGGGCCGAAGCGGTGCCCGTGATCAGCGTCGCGGCGGCGCAGGCGCTCAGCAGAATTTTCCTGATGGACATGTGTCTCTCCCTATTGACGGCGCAAGGCTCGCCTTCAGCTCCTGAATCCCGGCTGAATATAATGGGGCCACTTTGTGGCCGCTGCCGGAATGAAAGTCAGCTTACGGAATAGTCAGTGACCAACCAGCCGCCATTCTCGAACGTCAGGGTGATGGTTTCAACCGCCGACGCCTTATGCGCGAAAACCGAATCATACTTGATCACGGCGACATTGCTGCGGCTGAGATCGATGGATTTGAGGCCGCGGCTGGCCACAGCGCCCAGGGGCTCGCGGCGGGCGCCGGCATCCTTCGCCCAGGCATCGGCTTTCTTCCGGTTCTGAAAGGCCTTGGCGGCCTCGCTCCAGCTCTGGGCGTAATTCTTGTCGTCCACCAGCACCAGCCATTGCTTGGCCCGGTCGTCGGGCGCGGGCGTGGCGCCGGTGATGGTCTTGGCTCCGGTGATGGTGGTTTTCGGAGCCGGCGCGCTGACGGGTGTTGTCACCGGCTTTTTGACAGGGTCTTTTTTGGCCTGGGCAAGCGCCGGCATGCCGGAAATCAGCAGGGCGGCAAGCAGTGTTCGAACAAACATGGGGGCCTCAAATATGCGCAATCTATCGCAGGGATAACGCGCAAGGCCGCGTCGGGTTCAGTTCAATAGGTGCGAGCCTTGGGCTTGATATATTCGACATCGCTGGTGAGCGTGTAGGTGTGCACCGGGCGATAATCAATCTTGGTCCGGCCCGTCTCAACATCCAGCCAGGTGAGGGTGTGCTTCATCCAGTTTTCGTCGTCACGGTTGGAATAGTCCTCGCGGGCATGGGCGCCGCGGCTTTCCAGCCGGTTGACCGCGCCAGCCACCGTCACCACCGCCTGCTGGATCAGATTGTCGAACTCCAATGTTTCCACCAGGTCGGTGTTCCAGATCATGGAGCGGTCGGTGATGCCGATATCGCCGCGCTGGGCATAGATGTCGCTGACGCGCTTGAGCCCCTGTGACAGGGTATCGCCGGTGCGGAACACCGCGGCGTCTTCCTGCATGGCCTTCTGCATCGCCAGCCGCATCACCGCCGTCGGCGTGCCGCCCTTGGCGTTGCGGAAACGGTCAAAGCGGGCCATGGCCTCGTCGCCGGCATTCTTCTGCAATTCCTGATGCGTGCGCACCCCCTGCAGCGACTTGGCGGCTTGCACACCGGCAGCCTTGCCGAACACCACAAGGTCGATCAGCGAATTGGAGCCCAGCCGGTTGGCGCCATGCACAGAGACGCAGGCCGCTTCGCCCACCGCCATCAGGCCCGGCACCACCGTGTCGGGATTGCCGCCGGTGAGGGTCAGCGCCTCGCCGGTATAGGCGCAGGGAATGCCACCCATGTTGTAGTGCACCGTCGGCAGCACCGGGATCGGCTCCTTGGTGACATCGACGCCGGCGAAGATGCGCGCCGATTCCGAGATGCCGGGCAGGCGCTCATGGATGATCTTGGGATCCAGGTGCGACAGATGCAGGTGGATATGATCCTTGCCGGGACCGACGCCGCGGCCTTCGCGGATCTCAATGGTCATGGCGCGGGAAACAACGTCGCGTGACGCCAGGTCCTTGGCGTTGGGGGCATAGCGCTCCATGAAGCGCTCGCCTTCCGAGTTGGTCAGATAGCCGCCTTCGCCGCGCACGCCTTCGGTGATCAGTACGCCGGCACCGAAGATGCCGGTGGGATGGAACTGCACGAACTCCATGTCCTGCAGCGGCAGGCCGGCGCGCAGCACCATGGCGTTGCCGTCGCCGGTCTGGGTATGGGCGCCGGTGCAGCTCAGATACGAGCGGCCATAGCCGCCGGTCGCCATGATCACTTGGTGGGCGCGGAAGCGGTGGATGACGCCGTCATCCAGGTTCCAGGCCATCACGCCGCGGCAGGCGCCATCTTCCATGATCAGGTCGAGGGCGAAATACTCGATGAAGAAATTGACTTCATGCTTCACGCACTGGCCATACAGGGTGTGCAGCATGGCATGGCCGGTGCGGTCGGCCGCAGCGCAGGTGCGCTGCACGATGCCCTGGCCGTAGTTGCTGGTCATGCCGCCGAAGGCGCGCTGGTAGATCTTGCCTTCATCGGTACGGCTGAAGGGCATGCCGAAATGCTCCAGCTCGTATACCGCCTCGGGGGCGTTGCGGCACAGATATTCGATGGAATCCTGGTCGCCCAGCCAGTCCGAACCCTTGACGGTGTCGTACATGTGCCAGCGCCAGTTATCTTCGCCCATGTTGCCCAGCGATGCGGCCACGCCGCCTTGCGCCGCCACGGTGTGGCTGCGGGTGGGAAACACCTTGGTGATACAGGCGGTCTTGAGGCCTTGCAGGGCGCATTCCAGCGTCGCGCGAAGTCCTGCGCCACCGGCGCCGACAACGACGACGTCGAAGGTGTGGTCAACGATGGTATAGGCGGGCATGAACGTTACCTTTTGAAGAGGGCCCTATAAGGCGGCGATGCGGACGATCGCGAAGATGCAGGTCGCCGTGATGGCGATGACGGAGAAGCGGATCGCCAGCATCAGGAAAATCTTGGTGCCGGGTGTGTGGATGTAATCGTCCACCACCACCTGCAGCCCCAGATAGGCGTGCCACAGCGAGAAGGCGACGAAGGCGCCCATCAGGATCGCGGTGGTAGCGGAGCTGGGGATGCCCAGGGTCAGCAGAGGAATCAGCGCCCCCCCTGCCGCGGCGTTGTTGGCCGACTCGGGCCCGGCAACTCCTTCGATGGCCCCCTTGCCGAATCTCTCCGGCGTCTTGCTCAGCCTCTTTTCCGTGGTGTAGGAAATGAAGGAGG
>CAIUTH010000158.1 GCA_903902075.1 uncultured Alphaproteobacteria bacterium | reverse complement strand
TGGCGGTCCATGCGCTGGGCCAGGCTGCGTTCCTGGAAAGTCAGCAGCATGGCTCCTTCCGGGTCGGGCACCGGCGTCACCGTCACGTCGGCAAGCCGTTCGCCATGCTTGGGGGTGGAAAGATCGATGTCGCGCTCGGCGGCGGAAGCGTTACGCTCCGCGGCCTGGGCGACCAGCTGGAACAGCGGGGAATGGGGGGCCATCAGGTCGGCCAGGGTCTGCTTGCGCAGGATGGTCAGGCCGGTATCGAAAAACTGCTCGGCTGCCGGGTTGGCGTAAATGACTTCCATCTTGGGGCCCAGCAGCAGCACGGGCATGGGCAGGGCGTTGGCGATCGTGCCGGAGCCGCTTTCGGCCGATCCGGCCGTACTAAGTTTCTGGAGAGCGCCGACCAAGATGTGCCTATAGTTTGAGCATATGTGTTATAAGCCGATAATATAGGCATCATACCGCAAAGCAACAAAATATCGCGCTCAGCCCCCTTAAATGTTAGGCAGGCCGCTGGTTTAGGAAGGAACCCTCATGCCGCGCATCGCGGTCCTGATAGTCGCCGCCGGCAAGGGCGAGCGCGCCGGGACAGAACTGCCAAAACAGTATGAACGGCTGGCGGGCAAACCCATGCTGCGCCGGACGGTCGAGGCCTTCGCAGGCTATCCGGTCCAGGTGGTGATCGGCGCCGGGCAACAGGAACTCGCGGCCGCAGCGCTGGCCGGGCTGGATGTCCCTGACCCCGTGACCGGCGGCGCCACGCGCCAGGAATCGGTGCGGCTGGGGCTGCATGCGCTTGGCAGGGACGCGCCCGACTTCGTGCTGATCCATGACGCCGCGCGGCCGCTGGTGTCGCGCAAGGTGATTGCCGATGTGGTCGCGGCGCTGGAAGCGGGCGCGGACGGCGCCCTTCCCATGGTGGCGGCCTCCGATACCCTGCGCCGCGCCGGCGATAACGGGCAATGGACCCTGGTATCGCGCGAAAATCTCTACCGCGCCCAGACGCCCCAGGGCTTTGGCTATGCCAAGATCACCAGGGCGCATCATGATCATGCCGGCAGCGAAGTGACCGACGATGTGGCGCTGGCGGAACTGGCGGGACTGAAAGTGCAAATGGTCCAGGGCGAAGAGAAGAACATCAAGGTGACGCGCAAGGAAGATTTTGCCATGGCGGAAACGCTGATTGGTTCGGACGTGCGCACGGCCTCGGGCTATGACGTGCACAAGTTCAAGGACGGCGACCATATCTGGCTGTGCGGCCTGAAAATCCCGCACACCCACGGGCTGGAAGGCCATTCCGATGCCGATGTGGGCCTGCATGCTATCACCGATGCGCTGCTGGGCTGCATCGGCGAAGGCGATATCGGCCAGCATTTCCCGCCGACCGATGAACGCTGGCGCGGTGCGGCGTCGTGGAAATTCCTCGAACACGCCGCCAATTTGGTTGCTGTCAAAGGCGGCGTGATTTCGCATGTCGATGTTACCATCATCTGCGAGCGCCCCAAGGTGGGTCCGCACCGCGATGCCATGAAGGCGAAGATCGCAGAAATCCTGAAAATCGAAGAGTCGCGGGTGAGCGTGAAAGCCACCACCACCGAAGGACTGGGCTTTACCGGCCGCCGCGAAGGCATCGCCGCCCAGGCCATCGCAACCGTAAGGTTATGATGAAGCTCCCGCGCGCCTCCACTGTCGTCGCCTCCG
This sequence comes from uncultured Alphaproteobacteria bacterium, assembly GCA_903902075.1. Lineage (GTDB taxonomy): Bacteria > Pseudomonadota > Alphaproteobacteria > Micropepsales > Micropepsaceae > Rhizomicrobium. The sequence continues at coordinate 6,537 of CAIUTH010000158.1, read as the reverse complement.
TGTTCGGCATCGGCTTTTTCGACATCGCGCCCGGCACCGTCATGAGCGCGGTGGCGATCCCGCTTGCCATCCTGATTGCCCTGTATGGCGGCGGCGGCATGGGCCTGCTGGCCTCCAGCATCATCGTGCTGGTGATCGGCATCCTGGCCTGCGGCGATCATGTGCGCGAAACCGGCCGCGATGACCCGTCCGAATGCGTGATCGACGAGCTGGCCGGGCAATGGTTCGCCTGTTCCTTCTGCCTGCTCACCTTCGGCGGCCTGGTGCCGGCCGCGACGGCCATCTCCCTGCCCGCCTTTGGCCTGGCCTTTGCGCTCTTTCGCCTGTTCGATATCTGGAAGCCCTGGCCGGTGGGCTGGGCCGACCAGAATCTGAAAGGCGGCCTGGGCGTGATGACCGACGACATGATCGCCGGCGGCATGGCTGGCGCGCTGGTGGTTGTGGCGCGCCTGGCCTTCCACATCTGATGTTTTCCCAGGAGCTCCGCGCCCGCGCCGAGACGTTGCTGGCGGCGGCGCGCGCCAAGGACCTGAAGATCGCCACCGCTGAAAGCTGCACCGGCGGTTTGATCGCGGGTCTGCTGACCGAGATTCCCGGTTCGTCCGATGCCCTGAACCGCGGCTTTGTCACTTATTCCAACCAGGCCAAGGAAGAGATGCTGGGCGTGCCCGGCGCCATGCTCCGCCAGCACGGCGCGGTCTCGGAGACCGTGGCGCGCGCCATGGCCGAAGGCGCCATCCGCAATTCCACTGCCCAGCTTTCGATCGCGGTCACCGGCATCGCCGGTCCCGGCGGCGGTACCGATGAAAAACCTGTCGGACTGGTACACATCGCCGCCGCTCGCGCCGGCGAAGCGACGTTGCACCGCGAATGCCGCTTCGGCGAAATCTGCCGCAGCGAAATACGCCTTGCCACCGTGGTGGCGGCGCTGGAGCTGCTTCAGTCTTTAGTGTGACACGGCCAGCTGGTCGTGCGCGATCTGTTGCAGCGCATGGGTCTGCGGCTTGGAGAAGCCCATATCCTCGGCCACGCTTTCATTGTCGCCCAGCGATAGCGGGTCCTTGCCCGTCACCTTGGCGAACACCAGCAGTGCTTCCAGGTAATAGCCATAGGCGCTGGCGTGATAGCTGTCCCAGCTCCACAGATTGATCTTGCCCGCCGGCACCCCGGCATAGGGATCGCCGCCCGCCACACCGGTATCGATGGCGCGGTTCCAGGCCAGGCCCACCGGCACCACGCCCGCGGCGCGCGCGGTCTTCGCCGCCATGTCATAGGCGGAGGCGACATCAATGCCCATCTGCTGGATCGGCTTGCCGGACCACGGCTTGCCAGCCGGATAGGTCTGGTCGGCGCGGCTCCAGGTGGCATCCAGCCAGATCTCTGCCTTGGCATTTTTCGCGCGGAACATGTTGCTGATCTGCTTGGCCGATGACACCAGCAGCGCCGGATCTCCCGGATGATCGATGTCGAGCGTGGAATAGCCATGCATCATCACCACGTCCCAGGGCTTGTCCAGCAGGGCGCGCTTTTCGGCATAGTGATAATCCATGCCCTTGCCGCCCACCGTTTCTAGGCTGACCGTGTAGTCCAGCCCTGCTTCTTTAGTGAACGCCTTGAAGAAGGCCGGCACGCCGCCGGTCGTCTTGCCGCTCGGGCCGGGACCGTTCAGGTCGGTGACGGTATCCGCACGATAGTAATGCGCCGCCGAATTGGCGCCGAAGGTGAAGCTGTTGCCGACGAACAGGATCGTCTTGGCGTCCGCCGCGCCGCAGACCAGCATCAGCGATGCCGCGATCACAAACCTCTTCATGCGTTCCCCTCTTGGATATCTTTGGCTCTTGCCTCGAAGGCGTCGGCCATTTTCAGCATCACTTTCTCGAACTTGGCCCCAGCCACGCTGTGCAGCAAGCGGCTTTTGAACTCGAACAGGATGGAGAAGGTGACTTCACACCCCTGCCCGTCGCCGCGCGGCGTGAATTGCCAGTGGTTCTCCAGAACCTTGAACGGGCCGCTGGTCTGGGTGACATCGATGCGGTGAATGGCCGGGGTCAGCTTGATGTCGCTGGTATAGCGCTCGCGCAGGCCCCCATAACCCACGGCCATCTCCGCGCTCATGCCGTCCGGCTTGCGCACCAGCACCCGCAGCGCCACCACCCAGGGCAGGAATTGCGGATATTTCTCCACATCCGAAACCACCGCATACATCAGCTCGGCCGGATACGGCACGCTGCGGGTCTCGGTATGTGAAATCACGCTTTGGCGGCCTGTTGATTATCTCTGGCCGCCTTCAGCTCCGCAAAGTCGCTGTCGGCATGGTACGAGGATCGGGTCAGCGGCGACGCCGACACCATCAGGAAGCCCTTGGCGCGGGCGATGCTTTCCAGCGACGCGAACTCTTCCGGCGACCAGAAGCGGTCCAGCCGCGCATGCTTGCGGGTGGGCTGCAGGTATTGGCCGATGGTGAGGAAGTCGACGCCAGCGGCGCGCAAATCGTCCATCACCTGCATGATCTCTTCGCGGGTCTCCCCCAGCCCCACCATCAGTCCCGACTTGGTGAAGCCGGTGGGCATCAGTTCCTTGGCGCGTTGCAGCAGCCGCAGCGAGGCGAAGTAGCGCGCACCCGGCCGGATGTTCAGGTACAGCCGCGGCACGGTTTCCAGATTGTGATTGAACACTTCGGGCTGCGCCGCCATCAGCACTTCGATGGCGCCGTCCTTGCGCAGGAAATCCGGCGTCAGCACTTCCACGGATGTGCCTGGGCTTTCCGCATGGGTGGCGCGGATCACGTCGGCGAAATGCTGCGCGCCGCCATCGGCCAGGTCGTCGCGGTCCACCGAGGTGATCACCACATGCGCCAGGCCCAATGTCTTGACCGCGCGGGCGACATTGGCCGGCTCTTCGGGGTCCAGCGCCGCCGGCAGTCCGGTCTTGACGTTGCAGAAGGCGCAGGCGCGCGTACAGGTGTCGCCCATGATCATCATGGTGGCGTGGCGCTTGGTCCAGCACTCCCCGATGTTCGGGCAGGCCGCCTCCTCGCATACCGTGTGCAGCTTGTTGGTGCGCACGATCTCGCGGGTGACCTGGTATTCCTTGGACACCGGCGCCTTGACCCGGATCCAGTCGGGCTTGCGCTTGACGTCGGTATCCGGGCGGTGCGCCTTTTCGGGATGCCGCGCCTTGGAAAGGGTGTCGATGACTGTGGTCATGGCAGAGATATAGACGCGGGAGGGGTTAAAATCACCAAGCGGACTGTCACGCCAGCCCTGCAGGATGGGAATAGTATCCCATTGTTATGCCAAAGAAAGCACGGCCGCGAAAAGCAAAAGGCCCGGCGCGAGGGTAAGTCGAACCGGGCCTTCGAAGCTGTTTTGGCAGCATGGAGATACCGCCAGCCCCCAGCTTCAAAGCCATTAAAACAAACGAATGTAGGCGCTGTCAAATCCAGCAGAAACCATCAAACCCTCGCCAAACCCGATGCCCGCGAACAGGCTATAAGTGCCGGGAGGCCTGATTCCCGTTCAAACCAAAGGCACCTGCTCATGCGATACCTATGGCTGGCGCTGCTGGCGCCCCTGGCGGCCTGCTCCTCCATTATGCCGGTCACCGGCGGGGACGAGAATGGGGGCACCGTCCGCCTGGTCGCCACCGCCTATGGCGAGGACAACGCCATGGACGTGGCGCGCGACCATTGCAGCCAGTATCACCGCATCGCGCGCAAGCTGCGCACCGATGTCTCCAGCAACACCATGACCTTCACCTGTGAAGTGGCGGATCGACCGCAGGAGCCGCCGGACCCGACCCGGACCACCGATCGTCCCTACCGGTAAAGCCTCACGGACCGCCGCAGACAGGGTTGCAGCTCGTGCCCTGCGATGGCGGATTTCCGCCGGCGGAGGCGGGCGTGTCTTTCCAGCGTGGACCGGTCCGGTGCGATGGCCAGTTGGCCATGCAGCCCGAAAGCATCAGGGTGCAAAGGGCGATCGTCAGAACGCGCGTCATGCCTGCCTCCTCACGAACATCGCCGGAACGCCGACATGAAGAACACCACCGAGCCGACGCTGGCCGTGATTCCGACCGTCACAACGCTGACAAAGCGCAGCAGCGGATCCAGCGCGGCAATATTCGCAAAGGCGGCAAAGCCCAGGCTGACGAACAGCAGGCCCAGAATGATGTTGCGTGCAACGTCCATGCCCCAGCCTATCCCGGTTTCCGGGTGGCTGAGAACAGGATGCTTGCAACCAGGCTGCTAGATGTCCTGCAGCCAGCGGACAACGCCCTTGTGGCTGGCACAGGCGCCGGTGTGGTTATGGGTCTTGGTCCAGGTGCCGTCCTTGCAAAGCGCCGTGGCGCCATCGGGCTTTTCCACGACAGTGGCCGGATCGCCCGCCTTGGCGACATACCCGCCGGCAACGGCAGCTGCGGGAGCCACCGGATCGGCGGCCAGGGCAGGCAGCGCTAGGAAGGAAAGCGCAACGGCGGCGGCGAAGAGGGTACGCATGAAATCACCCTTGGGGTTTTGGTTGTAAATCAACCTGCGCCTCGGTTGGCTCAGTGGCAAACCGGCGCCCCGCGCCGCCAAGGACAAAACCCATGCTCCGGGCCGGTTTTTGCGCAGCCTCAAGGCGAACATATTTCGGCCATCGCAGAATAGTGAACTTCGCGGCCTCTGCTGCGTTGCACTTACTCACTCAACGGGAGCGTCCCATGGCCACTGCCTCGCACATCCGTCCCCGCCGCCGTCCGGTGCGCGCGGTCGACCAGGTTCATCGCACTGTCGCCAAATCGTCATTCACCCAGAACCTGCTGCGCGCCGCCAACACCAAAACTGCCCGCACCGCTCTGGTGCTGATCGGCACCGCCGGTCTGGCTGCCCTGGCCGTCGCCATCGTCGGCCCCAGGCGTCTGGAACGAGAAGTCATCAAGCCCCTGCGCGGCGCCATCGAACCCCAGGCCGAAAAGCTCTGGGCCGACTCCCGTCCCCTTCGCGACCAAATCGCCGGCCTGTTCAAAAATGCGACCCCCACGGGCCGCCAGAAGCTGGTACGCAATTTCCAAAGCTGGATCGGGCATTTTCACGCCACTTGATGCCCCGCTTGGTATAAGTACGCATCCGACTCTTCGCAGGATGCTTCCATGCCGGATGACGGCACGCCCACAATGACTTTCGATCCGGACGCGGCCCGGCGTTCTGTGTTCCAGGCGCTGGTCGAGGCTGGCGCCGAACATGGCGGCGACAATACCGCTTTCGTGGACGGCGACGACCGCGCCCTTTCCTATAACGAGATCATCCGTGCCAGCTTCGCGCTGGGCTCGGCGCTCAAGCGTGGCACGAGGCGCGGGGAATGCGTTGGGGTGATGCTGCCGACCGGTGCGGCCGGCGCCATTGTTTTCTTTGCCCTGTCCGCCATGGGGCGCATTCCCACCATGCTCAATTTCACCAGCGGCGCCTCGGCGCTGAAAAGCGCGCTTCACACCGCGCAGGTCCGGCGCGTGGTGACCGCGCGCCGCCTGGTGGACAAGGCAGATCTTGGCGACACCATCGCGGCGCTGGACGAGTTCGAGTTCGTCTATCTGGAGGAGGTGCGCAAGAACCTGTCGCTGAAAGACAAGCTGACAGCCGTGGCGGGCAAGCTGTCGCCGCGGCTGGTCTCGGCGCGGCCCGACTCTACCGACACGGCGGTCATCCTGTTCACCTCCGGCACCGAGGGCCACCCCAAGGGCGTGGCGCTGAGCCATGCCAACATCCTGACCAATGTGGCCCAGGTGCGCGACCGTTTCGCCATCACGCCCTACGATGTGATGTTCAATCCCCTGCCCGTCTTCCATTGCTTCGGACTGGTGGGCGGCACCATCCTGCCCCTGATCGCGGGCCTGAAAGTGGTCAGCCATCCCACGCCGCTGGCGCCGCGCGACATCGTGCGCCGCATCCGCAGCCACCGCGCCACCATCCTTCTGTCCACCGACACCTTCATCAACCAGTATGCCCGCTGCAGCGACGAAGGCGAGCTGGACACGCTGCGGGTGGCGGTGTGCGGCGCCGAGCGGTTGCGCGACGAAACCCGCATCTTCCTGCGCAAGAAATCCACCGTGACATTGGTCGAAGGGTACGGCGTCACCGAGACATCCCCCGTGGCGGCGCTCAACACGGTGGAAGACAACCATCCCGGCACGGTCGGGCGCTTGCTGGCGGGCATGGAAGCAAAGCTGGAGCCGGTGGAAGGCATCGCCGGCGCGGGCCAGCTGTTCGTGCGCGGTCCCAACATCATGCAGGGCTATATCAAGCCCGATGCGCCTGGCGTGATCGTGCCGCCCGAAGACGGCTGGCACAATACCGGCGACATCGTGGCGCTAGATGAAGAAGGCTATATCGCCATTCGCGGCCGCCTCAAGCGCTTCGCAAAGATTGGTGGCGAAGCGGTGTCGCTGGCGGTGGTGGAGAATATCGCCGCCGCGCTATGGCCGGAACATTCCCATGCCGCCGTGGCGGTGCCGGACGGGCGCAAGGGCGAGAAGATCGTGCTGGTGACCACCGCGCCC
>CAIUTH010000157.1 GCA_903902075.1 uncultured Alphaproteobacteria bacterium | reverse complement strand
CTTCTGGCAACCGTGCAAGGCGGTTTGTTCGCCCTGGGCGGCGTTTCGGGCCTGCTGGACGTGGACCCGATTACACTTTCGATGGCGCGCCTGGCCGGCAATGGCGTCACCGTGCAACTGGCCGCCAAGACCATCCTGGTCGCGGCGACCTCCAACGGACTTGCCAAGGCCGTTCTGGGTCATGCTTTCGGAGGATGGCGGCTTGGGCTCCTGCTCTGGGGCGCGGCTCTGGCCGCGTTTTCGGCAGGCGCCCTTGCTTTCAACGCGTTTGGATAAGCGCCGAGGTCAGCGTTCGGCGCGGCACACCAAGCACGCCGCCCCTGCGGATTGTCTGGTTCGAATGACCCGGACGCAAGGACAGATAGACATCGCCAAGCGCCGGCGAAGATACCGTGGCGGTACTGTCTGCCGGCAGAAGAATGTCATCCCGGATGCTGATGTCAGCGATGGCGCGATAGCCCGGCTGTTCCAGCGACAGGCCGGTGACGGAGCCGACCTTTGTGCCGGCCACCCGCACATCGCTTCCCAGGTTGAGGCCGGCCGCGTCGCCCAGGCTGACCCGCAGAACATAGTCGCCCCAATGCCCGGTACCGACCTGCAGCTTGAAGAAGACAACGAAGCCGATCGCCAGCAAGATCATCAGGGCTGCGATGATGGTTTCGAACATGTTGCCGCCACGGCGGCTGGTCACGGGCATGGGAAGAGCCATCAGTGCCACCTCACCAGGAACCCCCCGATCCGGGGCATGAGCGCGATCGCCAGGATCAGAAAGCTGAAGCAGAGCCCTGCGATAAACCCGGCATCATAGGTCCAGCCCGTGTTGGGATAGGCATAGATGCGCAAGGGAAACACCAGCTCCGCCACAACGGCGCCAAGCGCAATCAGGCCGTGGAATAGGCCGGCAAGGAAGCCGGCTGCCTGGGGGTTGGCCGGCGGTTGGGCGGCACAGGCCACAAGCATGCCCGGAGCGGACAATGCCAAATATCGTTTGGCGGGGTTTGTCATGGACAAATCTCAACGAGGCTGTGGCCAGTTTGAGGGCGCCGGAAGGCGCGCGCCTTGCGCCGGATCAAATCGTCCGGGCCTTGATCCGGCGCAAAGCCGTGCGGACAGAAGAGTCCTAAATTCCTCCCGCTTTCACGGGAGAACAACATGTCTTTGATGACAATCCGCCTGGAACTGGGGCGTACCCGGGAACTTCCGGAGGGCGATCCCCGCCACGGTTACGAATTCATCGCGCCGCTGGATAGGCAGGGTCACCTGGACGCCGCAGGCTGGCGGGCGGAAAAAGATCGCTGCCTGGTCCGCAGCTTCCGTCCAGGCGAAGAACCGCGAACCGGCAAGCTGCGCCATGTCGGCCAGGGCTGGCGTTTTGACTATGTGCCGAACGACCCGGACGACGACGAACCCCTGTTCAAGCTGGACCGCCATGTCATCGCACCGAGCCTCTACCTGACGGTGAAAGAAGAAGACGGCGAACAGCGGCCCTTCAAGATCGTGTCCGTGCAACCTGTCCGCGTGGCCGCATGAGCCCGGCATTCCACCGCGCCATCTGGCTCGATCACCAGAGCGCCACGCTCTACGATGTTACGCGCGCCCAGGCGACCGAAGCCGCTGTGATCCGGGCCCCCGATCACGGTACGGGGCATATTCACCACAAGGCCGGTACGCCCGGTCCCGGCCACCAGCCCGTCTCCAACACGTTTCTCCACCAGGTCGGTGAAGCGCTGCGCGGATCGCAGCAAGTCCTGATCCTGGGTCCGGCGGACGCGAAAAACGCACTGAAGGCCTATCTGGAAGCCCATTTCCCGGCCATGGCGGCAAAGGTGGTG
>CAIUTH010000156.1 GCA_903902075.1 uncultured Alphaproteobacteria bacterium | reverse complement strand
GGCTCCGGCCGTTCCGCTTCATGTGTGTCGCTCAAGGCGGTGACATGGCCGCGCAGCCAGTCCGCATCCTGAATCCATCTGATGACGCCCCGCGCATGCACCGTGATGTAATTCCAGGTCGGCACCGCCTTGCCGGTTAGCGCCTTGGAGGGATACCAGCCGGGCGAGACATAGGCGTGTGCACCTAAGAAAATCGCCAACGCTGCACCGTCGCCCTGCTTCCACACCGGATTGGCGCGCGCGACATGGCCGCGCAACACACCGCCCCCCAGCAGCATCGGCAAATGATTGGCCTCAAGCCCGGTGGTCACCAACGTGGCAAAGCCGATCCGGCGCACGGCATCGGCGAGCACCTCGGGCCGGTCTTCGCGGAAATGGTCGGGCACATACATGCCGCGATATTATGCGCCTGTGCGCTCCCAGCCCAGCGTGATAAAGACGCGGCCATGCGCATCACGGCCCTCTTTTTCGCAATGCTGGCCTTGTTCGGCTGTTCCAAGCCCGCCTGGCACATGACAGATATTTCCGGCGCCATGCCCCGGCTGGATTTCCACATGTCGTCTGCGGGCAAGCCGGTTAGCGCCGCGGACTTCAGGGGCAAGGTGGTGGCGCTGTATTTCGGCTACAGCCATTGCCCCGATGTCTGCCCCGCCACCCTGGCCAATCTCGCCGACGTGGTTGCGAGGGTGAACAGTCCGGACGTGACGGTGCTGTTCGTGACCGTGGACCCGTACCGCGATACCGACGCCGTGATGGCCGATTATGCCAAGGCCTTCTCGCCCCAGGTGGTAGGATTGCGCGGCACCGAAAACCAGCTGGCATCGTTGGCCCGCACCTACCGCGTCGCCTATAGCGTGAAAAAGGGCCCGCCTTATGAGGTGACGCATTCCAACGCGGTGTTCTTCTTCGACCGCGACGGCAAAGCGCGCCTGGTCACCACCGATACCGGCAACGCGGCGGCGATCACAGAAGACGTCAAGCGCCTGCTTTAGATGTGCAGCGCGGCGCCGTCGGCCGCCAGCACCGCTTCATGCATCATTTCCGACAAGGTCGGATGCGGGAAGATGGTGTGCGACAGCTCGGCATCGGTCAGCTCGCCGGTCTTGGCGATGACATAGCCCTGGATCAGTTCGGTCACTTCGGCGCCGATCATGTGCGCGCCCAGAAGTTCGCCGGTGGTGGCGTCGAACACGGTCTTGATCATACCCTCCACTTCGCCCAAGGCGATGGCCTTGCCGTTGCCGATGAAGGGGAATTTGCCCACCTTGATCTTGCGGCCCGTTTCCTTGGCCTTGGCTTCGGTCATGCCGACGGACGCGACCTGCGGCCAGCAATAGGTGCAGCCCGCCACGTTCGCGGTGTTGAGCGGATGCACGCCTTTCACGCCGGCGATTTTCTCAGCGACGATCACGCCTTCATGCATGGCCTTGTGCGCCAGCCAGGGACCGCCAACCAGATCGCCGATTGCCCACACGCCGTCCACGCCGGTCTCGCCATACTTGCCGGCGACGATATGGGTGCGGTCGACCTTGATGCCCGCCGCTTCCAGCCCGATATTTTCGACATTGCCGACGATGCCCATGGCCAGGATCACCCTGTCCACCGTGATGTCCTCGGTCTTGCCGGCCTTGTCTTTCAGGCTGCAGGTGACATTGTCCGTCCCCTTTTTCAGCGCGGTCACCTGCGTGCCCAGCTTCAGCTTCATGCCCTGCTTGGTGAAGGCCTTGGCTGCCATGGCCGAAATTTCTTCATCCTCCACCGGCATGACGCGGTCCAGGATTTCCACCACCGTCACCTCGGCGCCCAGGGTGCGATAGAAGCTGGCGAACTCGATGCCGATAGCGCCAGAACCGACAACCAGCAGCGACTTGGGGAACATGGTTGGCACCATCGCCTCGCGATAGGTCCAGATCAGCTTTCCGTCCGGCTCCAGCCCCGGCATTGTGCGGGCGCGCGCGCCCGTCGCCAGCACGATGTTCTTGGCGGTGTAGTCGATCGCCTTGCTGTCCTTGGTGACCGACAGCTTGCCCTTGCCGGCCAGCTTGGCTTCCCCCAGGATGACGGTGATCTTGTGCTTCTTCATCAGGAAGCTGACGCCATCCGACAGCTGCTTGGACACGGCGCGGCTGCGCTTGACGATCTTCTCGATGTCGAACTTAAAATTGTCGGCGCTGAATCCGTACTCGTCCAGCCGGTGCATCAGGTGCCAGATCTCGCTGGAGCGCAGCAGCGCCTTGGTCGGGATGCAGCCCCAGTTCAGGCAAATGCCGCCCATGCGGTCGCGTTCGACCACCGCGGTCTTCAGGCCAAGCTGGGCGCAGCGGATGGCGCAGACATAGCCGCCCGGTCCACCGCCCACCACAATCACGTCATAGGAGTCAGCCATGGGTCGCTCCTACAACAGCATCGAAGCAGGTTCTTCGATGAACTGCTTCAGGGTTTGCAGGAACTTGGCGCCGGTGCCGCCATCCACCACCCGGTGATCGGCCGACATGGTCACGGTCATGACGGTCGAGATTTCGATCTTGCCGTTCTTCACCACCGGCCGTTCCTCGCCTGCGCCGACCGCGATGATGCAGCTCTGCGGCGGGTTGATGATCGAGGTGAAATTCTTGATGCCGTACATGCCCAGGTTGGAGACCGAGAAGCCGCCGCCTTCATACTGGTTGGGCTTGAGCTTCTTCTCCTTGGCCAGTCCGGCGAGCGTCTTCACTTCGTTGCTGATCTCGACCAGGCCCTTGGTCTGGGCCTTGAAGATGATCGGGGTGATCAGGCCGAAGTCCAGCGCCACGGCGACGCCGACATCGGCATCCTTGTGGCGCAGGATCGCGGTGTCGGTCCACGACGCGTTGACGTCCGGATGCTTCATCAGCGCCATGGCCGACGCCTTCATGATGAAGTCGTTGACCGACAGCTTGTAGGCCGGGACCTTGTCCTTCCCCTTGGGCGCGGCGGCGTTCATCTTCTCGCGCACCGCCATCAGCGCATCAAGGTTGCAGTCTACCGTCAGGTAGTAATGCGGGATGAGCGTCTTGGCCGAGGTCAGGCGCTTGGCGATGGCCTTGCGCATATTGTCGTGCGGGGTCTCTTCGTACGAACCCGCCGGATAGAGCAGCCGCGCATCCGGCAGCGGCGCCACGCCGGGGATACCGCCGCCACCCGCAGAGGCTGGTGCAGCAGCGGCCGGCCTGGCCGCGCCGGGCTTGGCGTTCTCAACGTCGGATTTCACAATACGGCCGCGTGGGCCGGTGCCGGAGACACCCGAAAGATCGATGCCCTTGTCGGCGGCGATGCGCTTGGCCAGGGGCGAAGCAAACACGCGCCCGCCATCGGCTTTCGCAGCCGGAGCAGCCGCGGGCGCGGCCTTCGCCGCATCAACCTTCGGTGCAACTTCCTTCTTCACCGCATCGCCGATGTCCTTCATGGCGGCGGGAATGTCTTTCTTGACGGCGGGCGCGGCGTCCGCGCTTTCGCCTTCTTCCAGCAGGACAGCGATGGGCGAATTGACCTTCACCCCTTCGCTGCCTTCGGCGACCAGGATCTTGCCGATCTTGCCCTCGTCCACGGCCTCGAATTCCATCGTGGCCTTGTCGGTCTCGATTTCGGCCAGGATGGTGCCGGACTTGACGATATCGCCTTCCTTGACCAGCCACTTGGCCAGCTTGCCCTCTTCCATGGTGGGCGACAGCGCGGGCATCAGGATGTTGGTGGCCATGTGCTTAAGCCTTGTAGCAAACGGCTTTGACGGCCGCGATCAGGTCATCGACCGTCGGCAGCGCAAGCTTTTCCAGGTTGGCGGCATAAGGCATGGGCACGTCCTTGCCCGCCACCTTGGTGGGCGGCGCGTCCAGGTAATCGAACGCCTCCAGCGCCACGCGGCTGCAGACTTCCGAACCGATCGAGCAGACCGGCCAGGCCTGTTCAAAGGTGACGATGCGGTTGGTCTTCTTCACGCTCTCCAGCACCGTGTCCATGTCCAGCGGACGAAGGGTGCGCAGATCGATCACCTCGGCCTCGATGCCGTCCGCGGCCAGCTTCTCGGCTGCTTCCAGCGCCTGGCCCACGGTGATCGAGTAGCTGACGATAGTGACGTCGCTGCCGGTACGGCAGATGCGCGCCTTGCCGATCGGCAGCACAAAGTCGTCTAGCTTGGGCACCGGGAACGACTTGCCGTACAGGATTTCATTTTCCAGGAAGCAGACCGGATTGGGATCGCGGATCGCGGCCTTGAGCAGACCCTTGGCGTCGGCGGCGGAGTAAGGCGCGATGACCTTCATTCCGGGCACCGAGGCATACCAGGCCGCATAATCCTGGCTGTGCTGGGCGGCAACACGGGCGGCGGCGCCGTTGGGACCGCGGAACACGATGGGGCAGCTCATCTGGCCGCCGGACATGTAGCGCGTCTTGGCGGCGCTGTTGATGATCTGGTCCATCGCCTGCATGGCGAAGTTCCAAGTCATGAATTCGACAATGGGCTTGAGGCCATCGAACGCCGCACCCACGGCCAGGCCGGTAAAGCCATGCTCGGTGATCGGGGTATCGATGACGCGGCGGGCACCGAATTCTTCCAGCAAACCCTGCGAGATTTTATACGCGCCCTGGTATTCGGCGACTTCCTCGCCCATCAGGAACACCAGTTCGTCACGGCGCAATTCCTCGGCCATGGCGTCGCGCAACGCATCGCGCACCGTGGTCATCACCATCTCGGTGCCTTCGGGCACTTCGGGATCGGCAGCGTCCTGCACCTTCGGCGCGGCGCTCTCGCTCTTGGGCGCATCGCCCTTCACTTCCTTCGGCGCGTCGGCCCCATCGGCTTTCGGGGCAGCCTTCTTGGCCGGGG
>CAIUTH010000155.1 GCA_903902075.1 uncultured Alphaproteobacteria bacterium | reverse complement strand
TTCCTAAACCAGCTGGAGACGTTCGACGCCAACGGCGTGACCCTGGGCGACCTGGCGGGCGCGATCCCCAAATGGCGTTGGAAGATCAACCTGAATTATGATGTTGGCCATTTCGGTGCCGCACTTCAGGCCAACGCTTTCAGTGATGTTTCCTATCGCCGCGACTATGTTGGTCCAGACAGCCCCAACTACAATCCTGCCGCATCCAACAGCGTCAATCGCAACGTGTTTCCGTCGTTCGCCTATTACAGTCTGTCGGCCCACTACGCCCTGGTCGACGACGGCGGCAAGAAGCTCGATCTCTACGGGGTGATCGACAACCTGCTGAATTCCGATCCGCCGGACGGTGCCTGGGCGGTGTTCAACACCCAAGGCCTGGGTGGATCGGGCGGCTACAACCCCTACGACGGGGTGGGGCGCTACTTCAAAATGGGGCTGCGCTTCCAGTACTGACGCGCGAACAATTTAAAATGCTTGCAGAGTAAACCTCTGCCCAGCTTGACGCCGCCCTCGCCCCCACCGGTGAGGGTGGCTGTTTTTTGGCGACTGCTGCTTGTCCGCCACTATGCACCGGTGGCGTTGCTCGTTACCCTTAGTCCACTGGGACGGCGGCATTGGGCTGGAAGCTCGAGCCGACCCTGCTGTCTTGGCCAATCAATAATGCCCTGGGGAGGGGATATGTCGCGCAACACTAAAATCATGACCATAGCGATGCTGGCTGGCGTTTCAGCCATTGCCGTCGCACACGGGGCGTTCGCCCAAGCGGCTGCACCGGCGCAGGTCGCCGCCGTTGAGCAAGTCGTCGTCACAGGCTCACGTCTGGCTACGGCGGGTTTCACGGCACCGACGCCGGTGACCATCGTCGGTGCCGCCCAGGTGGCGCAACGCTCGCCGGCCCTGATCGGCGAACTGATCAACGACCTGCCGGCGTTCCGCCAGACCTCGGGCCCGACCAATGTCACCAACGGTATTCTGGCCACGGCGCAGAGCCTGCTGAACCTGCGCGGCCTGGGCGCTACGCGCACCCTGGTTCTGGTTGATGGCCTGCGCCACGTGCCGGTCAACACCACGGGCACTTTCGACACCAACCTGATCCCCACCAGCCTGATCGACCGCACCGAAGTGGTGACCGGCGGTGCCTCGGCCGCCTATGGCTCGGACGCCGTCGCCGGGGTTGTGAACCTGGTGCTGAAGAACAAGCTCGATGGCCTGACGGGCAATGTCCAATGGGGCCTCAGCCAACGCGGCGACAATGTCGAACCCCTGGTCGCCCTGGCCTGGGGGCGTTCATTCATGAACGATCGTCTGCATGTGATGATCGGCGGCGACTACAACGAAAACCACGGTGTGGGCACGATGTACGTCCGTGACTGGGGTAAGAAAGAGCCGGGGGCGCTGACGCTGAGCGCCAGCCGTGGCAACCAAGCCAACCAGATCATTTCTAACTTCGTTGAACTCGACAACGTCACCCCGGGCGGCATCATTACCGCTGGCCCGTTGAAGGGTGTGGCCTTCCGCAATGACGGCACGCCCTACAACTTCCAGTACACGGGCCTTTTCTCCGGCGCGACCGAGCAGGTCGATCCGGCCCAGGTCAACTACGGCAACACCGAATACAGCCGCATGCCGCTGCGCGACCCCTATGAGCGCACGGCGACCCTGGCCAAGGCTCAGTTCGAGATCACGCCCGATCTGGTCGCGTCCATGTCGTACAATTACGGCGCGCTGTTTACCCATACCAACAGCGGCACCTGCTGCGCGAACATGACCTATCTGATCTCGCGCGATAACGCCTTCCTGCCTGCGCCCATCCTCAATGCGATGATCGCCAACAACCTGCAGACCATTTCGGTCGGTCGCCGTGACCCGGCCTATCCGACCTCGGTCTCTGGCAACCGCACCGAAACCCACGCCTTCGCAGCGGGCCTCAAGGGCAAGGTGTTCACGGACTGGACCTGGGATATCGGCTTCACCAACGGCCTGACCGACGGCACGGTGGCCCTAAGCGCCACACCGCGTAACGCTGATCAGGCGGCGGCTGTTTACGCCGTGCGCAATGCCCAGGGTCAG
>CAIUTH010000154.1 GCA_903902075.1 uncultured Alphaproteobacteria bacterium | reverse complement strand
TTCCTGATCGGCCGCGACGGAAAGGTCCATTCGGTCCATAGCGGATTCGAGACTGGCAAAGAGAGTGCCTATCTGGCCGATGTCGTATCCCTGCTCCATCAGAAAGCGCCGTGACATGAAACCCCTTCGGATCATCCATGGGGCGCTGATCGCGCTTGTCGCGGCCGCCGCCTGCTCGTCCTGCACGGCAGTCGGCCCCCGACCCTGGGAAAAGGACCTGATGGCCCGTCCCGAAATGCAGCTGGTGCCCTACCCGCTGCAAACGGCGGCCGACGAGCATGTCTATTTCAGCAAGGAAGCTTCCAGCGGCGGCCGCGGTTTCGCCGGCGGAGGCTGCGGTTGCAACTGAAAAAGCGCAAGGCTGGCCGGGTTGGCCGCGCGATCTCGGCCATCTCTGCGACACTTCTGATCGCGACCGCGGCCAGTTGCGAGAACAGCGCGGTTGCGCAGGATTTCTACGGGCTGGACAAGGCGGGACGTGACAATTTCGGCCCGGGCATTGCCTATACCGAATTCGACGGCGCGCTGCTGATCTACCAGGAGGCCGGGGGACGGGTGCAGGCGATAGAGCCGACCGCCAACCTGGCGATCCATGGCGCGCGTGGCCAGCAACTGACCCTGGGCGCGGTCGCCGACGCGGTTTCCGGCGCCACGCCCAACGGCGCGGTACCCTCGGACCGCACACAGACCTTCGTCACCCCGCTCAAGCCGCAAGGGTCCAGCACCACGGTCACCAGCGCATCGGGCGGCAGCACGGTCATCCAGCTGCCGCCGACGCCTGGCCAGGTCGCGTCCGCGGCGCTGGGCCGACAATACACCACCGCGGCCAATACGCTGCCCATGGACAAGGGCTTTCGCGACCATCGCGCGGCATTGACGGCCGGATGGTCTCAGCCTCTGGGCTGGATTTCCGAAATCGGCGGCGGCGGCGGTTTTTCCCGCGAGGAAGACTATCAGTCGATTACCGCCAATGTGCGTGCCGCCAAGAATTTCAACAGCGACAACACCACCATCAGCCTGGACCTGAACGGCGAATTTGATTCCTCGTTTCCGTTTGGCGGCGTTCCCACCGGCCTGTCGGCGATGAATGCCCAGTTCAAGCCGGTCACGACGCGGCACAAGACCCAGCTTGGTTTCGTGCTTGGCCTGACCGAGGTCATGACCCGAAACTGGCTCATGGCGCTGAACTATTCCTACGATTCCCAGAAGGGTTATCAAACCGATCCCTATCGGGTGATTTCGGTCGTGGACCCGGTCAGCGGCGAACCGACCAGCACCCTTTATGAAAACCGGCCCGAACGGCGCAAGACCCAGAGCCTGTTCTGGGACAACAAGCTGGCCTTTGGCCCGACGGTCACCGAGCTTAGCTATCGCTACTTCACCGACGACTGGGGCATATCCTCCCACACGGTAGAGGCATCGGAACGGATCAATCTGGCCAAGGCCTGGTACGTCGAACCGAATGTGCGCTTCTATCACCAGAATGCCGCCAACTTCTATCGGGCGTTCCTGGTCAGCAATGCGGCGCTTCCGGCCTTTGCATCGTCCGACACGCGCCTCTCGCGGTTTGATGCGATCACCTATGGCGCCAAGATCGGCTTTCGGGTTTCGGGCCGAAGCGAACTTTATGTGCGCGCCGATTATTACACCCAGTCAGGCGACGGCCATCCCGCAAACGCGATCGGACAGCTGCGCCGCCAGGATCTGTTCGCGGGCACAAAGGCAGCAATCGTTCAAGTCGGCTACCAATGGAAATTCCACTAGCGGCGACGCTCGCGCGCGCCGATCGGGATTATCTGGGCGCCTTCCAGGCGATGGCAACACCATGCGAAGTTCGCGTGGAGACCGATGATGCCGAGCTGGCGCGCCGGGTCACCGGCGCCGTCGAGGCCGAAGCCCGCCGCATCGAGGCGAAATTCAGCCGCTACCGCGATGACAGCATCATCGGCCGCATCAACGCCGCCGGTGGCCGCAGAACCGCTGTCGATGCCGAGACCGCGCATCTGCTGGACTTTGCCGGCCAGTGCTTTGATCTGAGCGGCGGCATGTTCGATATCACCTCGGGCGCCCTGCGGCGCGCCTGGCGTTTCGACGGTTCCGACAGGATACCGGGCGCCACGGACATCAAGGCGCTGCAGAAGCTGGTCGGCTGGAACAGGGTTTCGTGGCGGGATTGTTGCCTCACCCTGCCCGCGGGAATGGAAATCGACCTGGGCGGCCTGGCCAAGGAATATGCCGTGGACCGCGCCCTGGCCGTCGCGCGCGCCATCACGGCCGCGCCTGTTCTGGTCAATTTCGGAGGCGACCTGGTGGTTTCCGGTCCCCGGACAGGCGGGGCGCGATGGCATGTCGCCATCGCCTCGGTCGAAAAAGACGATGCCCTGGCAGGCATGCTGGAACTGGCAAGTGGCGCGCTTGCGACCAGCGGGGATGCGCGGCGCTTCCTGCTGAAGGATGGTGTCCGTTACAGCCACATTCTGAATCCACGCACCGGCTGGCCCGTCCAGGATGCGCCGCGCTCGGTGACCGTTGCGGCGCTCAGCTGCGTGGAAGCAGGCATGGTCGCGACATTGGCGATGCTGCAGGGCAAGCGCGCGGAGAAATTCCTCAAGCGCGAGGGCGCCCGCGCATGGTGCATCAGATAAGTCAGTCCGCTTATCTCTTTTGGCGAAAAGCGGAAAAGACGGCTGGGCTTAGACGCCGTCGATGCTCTTGTAAGCCACCTTGCCATTGCGCAGCAGGAAGACCATGCGGCCCTTTACGCGCGGCGCGGCGTTGGCGCTCATGAAGCCGCTGCCCGGCGCCAGCGGGAACACCACGGCGCGGCAGCGGTCGACATTCTCGAAGCAGGAGCGCAGCACCGGGTCCATCTGGTCGAACTCGGTGGTGGTCCTGGGCATGAAATATTCCTGCACGCCAAGGCCCGACAAGGTCTGCGTCTTGTAGTGATTGGCATCCAGGCCGAGCTTCACCAGCTCGGGCTGCGAGGTCTGGCCGATCTTCACCTGCTCGAACGGCGCCTGCACCGCGGACAGCGAGGCGATGCGTTCATTGGCGGGGATTACCACGTCGCGCGACCAGAGCACCGCGGCGCCGATCGCCACAACCAGCACAAAGGAGGCGGCGAGCACCAGCGGCAGCATGTGATGGTCGTCGCGCCAGCGGATGAGGTTGCTCATGACATTAACTTTACGAGTGAGATTTCACCCGCAGATTTGCGCCCATGCGCATGCTTCGCCAATCAAACGATGGCGGCGTGGTAAACGCCTTAACGAAGGTTGACGGCGAAGTCGGCGTTGCCGCCCGACAGGACCAGCGCAAGGTTGCGGCCGCGGACGCCGATTTTTCCTGCCATGACCGCGGCCAGCGCCGCCGCCCCGCCCGGTTCCACCAGCAGCTTCAGCTCCCGCGCGGCGAAGGCCATGGCGTCTTCCAGCTCGGCATCGCTGACCGCAATGCCGGGCGCGAGCAGGCCCCTGGCCAGTTCGAACACGATCTCGCCGGGTGTCGGCGCCATCAGGGCGTCGGCGATGGACAGCGCCCCGCCCGGTGCCCTCACGCGCGCGCGCGCCTCCAGCGACCG
Organism: uncultured Alphaproteobacteria bacterium; assembly: GCA_903902075.1. GTDB lineage: Bacteria > Pseudomonadota > Alphaproteobacteria > Micropepsales > Micropepsaceae > Rhizomicrobium. The sequence goes on along the minus strand of CAIUTH010000154.1, from coordinate 4,321 downwards.
CTTCATACCGTCGAAATTTTCCGGCTCCACGCTGTGGACCCGCGCCTTCACGCCGGAGCCTTTCAGGCCCAGCGCCACGCCGCTGACCAGGCCGCCGCCGCTGCAGGGCGTCAGGACCTCGTCCAGGGTCACGCCGAAGCGGGCCGCATCCTCGGCGATCTCAAGCCCAGCCGTGCCCTGCCCCGCGATGATGCCGGCATCGTCGAACGGCTTGACCAGCACCGCCTGGCGCTCGGCACATATTTTTGCGGCGATGGCCTCGCGGTCATCGCGCAGCCGGTCATAGGTGACGATGGTCGCGCCATAGGCACGCGTGCCCTCCATCTTGGAACGCGGCGCATCGGCGGGCATCACGATCACCGCCGGCATGCCGAACAATTTCGCCGCCGCCGCCACGCCCTGGGCATGGTTGCCGGAGGAAAAAGCCACCACGCCATTGGCGCGGGCGCTTTGCGGGATCATCGCCAGCCGGTTGCAGGCGCCGCGAAACTTGAAGGAGCCGGTGCGCTGCAGGTTTTCCAGCTTGAGGAAGATGCGCCCGCCGGTCCGCGCATTCAGCGCCGGAGATTCCACCAGCGGGGTGCGCACCGCATGGGGCGCGATGCGGGCGGCGGCGGCCTTGATGTCTTCGAAGGTCGGGATCATGCGGGAAAACTAATGCAGTTCGCGCTGCTGGGCGACCCGGTACAAGGTCACATGCACCTTGCGCCCCCGCGAATAGTTGAAGCCGGAAACTTCGCCTATCGATGAGGCGTCGGCCTGCAGCTCGGCCAGCCGGGCCAGGAAATCGCCCCGCGCCTCGTCCTCCACCAGCGCCAGGCCGCCGGACCTAGCGCCCGCATCGGCAGCGCCGGCTCCGTTGCTCAGCACCACGTCCTTGCCCAGCGCGAAGACGAGGCTGGGCTCCTGGTAGCCGGCCAGCGCGGGCGGCGGATCGCCGGGCTTGTAGGCGGCATCGGCCAGCGGCTTGAGGCGCTCGGTGATCCACAGTTGATCCAGGCGTGGGCCGACATAGGCGGTGAGCGCCGGGACGAAGACCAGCATGGCCGCCAAGGACAGCATCACCGTCAGCGCCGATTCGCGCAGCAGCGCCAGCACCAGCGCCGCCAGCGCCAGCGATGCGCCGACACCCGCCGCCGCAAGGACCGGCCACTGAACCTCGCCGCCGAAATAATGCGGCGCCAGCAGCAGCGCGGCGATGAGCAGCCCCGCGCCGATTACGTATTGCGCGATGGCGATCCAGCGCGCCGCCGTCAGGAAGCGCACCGGGCGCGGGTCCAGCACGAACATCGCGCCCAGGATCGCCAGCGCCGGATAGGACGACAGGACATAATGCGGCAGCTTGGTCGGCGCCGCTTCCACCACCAGCCACCAGGCGCCCGCCCAGGCGAGAAGAAAGCGGATGCCCGGCTCGTCGCGCCGGGCGATGCCCAGCGCGAGACCCGGCGCCACGAACAGGATGGCGGGAAAGAAGGTCGCTGCCGACAGCAGCAGGTAATAGCCCGGCAGCATGCCGTGGCTTTCCTGCCCGCCCGCCAGCTTGCTGGCAAAATCATTGCCCAGCGACTGTTCCAGGAATTCGCCCTGGCTCTGGATGGTGATGGCGATCAGCCAGGGCAGGATCAGCAGCAGCAGCAGGATCACGCCGCGCACCGGGCGGGTGGCCTTCACCCAGTCCAGCGCGCCGGGCTCGCGCGACTTGCGCCGCAGCCAAAGGTCCCAGCCGCCAAGGCCGAAGATGGTGACCAGCGCCACGCCGGGCACCACCGGAAACTTGACCAGGATGCCGGCGGCGGCGGCAGCCCATCCCCACAGGATCATCTTGTTCGACGGTGCAGCGACATCGGGATCGCGGGCGGCGCGGTACAGCCGCAGCAGCACGCCCTGCACCGCCAGCACGCAGGCCAGCAGCACCGCATCGGTGGTGGCTATTGTTGCTTCCGCCGTCAGCAGCACTGATCCCAGCATCAGCAGGCCGGCCAGCAATGCACCTTCGGCGCCGGTCACGGCGGCGGCGACCCAGACGGTAAGCCACGCGGCCGCGATAGCGCCAAACAGCGACGGCAAGCGATAGGTCCAGATGTGATGGTCCTGGCCCATCCCACCCAGGAAGGGGGCGACCAGCTTGGTGGCTGCAGTCTGCAGCCAGTAGATCCCCACCGGCTTCTTGTAGCGGGGGACATGGCCGAAGCGGATATCGACCCAGTTGCCGCTTTCCACCATCTGGCGGGAGGACTGGGCAAAGCGGCTTTCGTCCCGGTCCAGGGCGGGCAGGCTCAGGATGCCGGGCAGCCACAGGAGCAAGCCCAGGATGGCCAGCAGGGTCCTGGGGCGGCAGGCAAGCACCGCCAGCCAGCGGGGCGGCTCCGGCGGCGGTCCGGCAGGGGCGATTTCCGCCGGGATTTCCCCCGGATTTCCCCCTGAATTTTCTGAGACTTCCGAGTCGGTCATGCCGGGGGAACTATGTCGGTCCCGCCCCTATGTTGCAAAGACCGGGGCGGGTATAAGGCCCCCTTTCCAAGGCCATCGAAGGGGCTAGGCATGTCGGTCGCGGTTTCCGCTGTGATCCCGGTGAAGGACGAGGCGGGCAATGTCGCCCCCCTGGCCCGCGAGATCGCCGCCGGGCTAGCCGGCGAGGCCCATGAGATCATCTTTGTCGATGACGGCTCGAGCGACGGCACCGCGCAGGCGCTGGCGGCGCTGAAGGCCGAACTGCCGCAGCTGAGGGTCCTGCGCCATGACCGCAACCTGGGCCAGTCCAGGGGCATCCGCAGCGGCGTGGCCGCCGCGAAAGGCGAGACCATCGTCACCCTGGACGGCGACGGCCAGAACGATCCGGCCGACATCCCAAAGCTGCTGGCATTGCTGCGGGCCGATCCGGCGCTGGGCATGGTTTCGGGGGTGCGGGTCAAGCGCAAGGACACCGCCAGTCGCCGCATCGCTTCGCGCCTGGGCAACCGGTTCCGCAATTTCATGCTGGGCGACGGGGCCAGCGATACCGGCTGCGGGCTGAAGGCGTTCCGGCGCGACGCCTTTTTGGCGCTGCCCTATTTCGATCACATGCACCGCTTTTTGATCGCGCTGGTGCAGCGCGAGGGCTGGAAAGTGGACTACGCGCCGGTGAACCATCGCCCGCGCCTGACCGGCGCGTCCAAGTACACCAACTTCGGCCGCATGCTGGTCAGCTTCCATGACCTGCTGGGCGTGCGCTGGCTACAGCGGCGCCATCGCGGCCGCGCCCGTGTCGAGGAATTGTAACGCAATGAGCTTCCTCAACCATCTCTACGCCAACATGATGGCGAACCCGTACGACACGCTGTGGACGGCGATCGGTTTTGGCGGCCAGGCGGTGTTCGGCATCCGCTTTTTGATCCAGTGGTGGTACAGCGAGAAGGCGGGCCACAGCGTCATCCCCCTCGCCTTCTGGTATGCCAGCATCGCCGGCGGCGTCGTGCTGTTCGCGTACGCGGTGCATATCCAGGCCTGGCCGCTGGTGCTGGGCCAGGCGCTGCCGCTGCCGATCTATATTCGCAATCTCTACATGATCTATCGCGACCGCCGCATGGCCGGCTGATAGTCTGGCGGGGATTGAAGGGGATTCGATGTTGCGCGCCTTTCCCATGATCCTGCTGGTGGTCCTGGCCTACAACCTGCTGGCGTTCGGCGGCCCCGTGGCCGGTCATGACGTGAACGCGCTTCTGGCGCAGGCGGTCAACATCAAGGTGGTGTCTGGCGACCTGTGGAAGATCACCGCAAGCGACGGCTTCTTGGCGCTGGCGCTGCTGCTGCTGTTCATCGAGACGGTGAAGGCGACGCGCACCGAACACCGCGAAATCCTCAATCACGGATTGTCGCTTTTGACGTTCATCGGCGCGCTGGTGGAGTTCATCGTGCTAAAGGGCTTTGGCACCTCGACCTTCTTCTTCATCACCGCCATGTGCCTGTTCGACGTGGTGGCCGGCTACACCATCTCGATCATCACAGCACGGCGCGACATGAGCGTGATCCCGCATGAGGATCACTAGGGCGGGCGAGCTTGGCTAACCGGCCTAATTCCTTCCGATGGCTTTCGGGCTCTAGCGATGTCCGCTTTTGACCCAAAGCGGACTGTCCGTCGTCAAAACATTTGGGACAGTCGAGGGCATAATTTAAGGAAGCATTGGCCTCATCTGGTTGGTTGATCTTATGCGGCGATCTTTTGGTGAAGCAAGCGTCTTTGAGTAATGGTGTTTCGTTTGATGCGTGCACGTTCGAGCAGGATTTCCTGGCCCCTGCCGAAGTAGACGTCTGCTGGCGTTACGTTTTCCAGGCTCTCGTGGTA
>CAIUTH010000153.1 GCA_903902075.1 uncultured Alphaproteobacteria bacterium | reverse complement strand
TATAATACCGAGCTGGTGACGGTGCCCGGTTCGATCTGGGCGGCCACCTTCTACAAGTCTTACAAGCAGGCGACGCCGTTTGCCGCCAGCGCCGGGGCCCAGTCCGCGCCGGTGGTGAGCTTCCCCGGCGCGACCGCCGCGCCGCCGGCCGCTCCGGCCGCGGCCCAGCCCGGCACGACCAAGCCGTAAGCAATGCGGCTTATCGCGGCTACGCTCGCGTTACTTTGTCTTCTGCTACCCGCCACGGCGGCGCCGAAATTTCCGGCGCTGACCGGGCGGGTGGTGGATGGCGCCAATATCCTGTCCGCTGCGACCAAGGCCGACCTGAACACCAAGCTGGCGGTGCTGGAGCAGAAGACCTCGCGCCAGCTGGTGGTGGTCACCATCCCGTCGCTGGGCGGGTATGAGATTTCCGATTACGGCTACCAGCTGGGCCGCGCCTGGGGCATCGGGCAGAAGAGCCTGAACAACGGCATCCTGTTCATTGTCGCGCCGACCGAGCACAAGACCCGCATCGAGGTGGGCTATGGCCTGGAGCCGATCGTCACCGACGCGCTGTCGTCGGTGATCATACAGAGCCGGGTGCTGCCGTCCTTCCGCAAGGGTGATTTCAATGCCGGAGTGGTGGCGGGTACCGACGCGCTGATCGAGCAATTGTCGCTGGAGACCTCGGTGGCGGAGACGCGCGCTGCGGCGGCGGCCGAGCAGCGGCCGCAAGGCGACAGCGGCGGCGGACTGCTGGGATTCCTGATCGTGCTGTTCATCTTCTTCATGATCGCGCGGGTGTTTGGCGGCTGGGGCCTGCTGCCCTTCCTGTTGATGGGCGGCGGCGGCGGCGGCCGTGGCGGCGGATGGTCCGATGGCGGCGGTGGCGGCGGCGGCTGGTCGGGCGGCGGCGGCGGCAGCTTTGGCGGCGGCGGCTCTTCGGGAAGCTGGTAGGATGGGTGGGAGATGCTGAGCGAAAAAGACCGGGAGCGCATCAGCGCCGCCGTGACGCTGGCCGAGAGCAAGACCTCCGGCGAGATATTCTGTGTCCTGACCAAGCGGGTGTCGCGCTACCGCGAGATACCGCTGCTGTGGGCGACGGTGGCGGGCTTCCTGGTGCCGCCGCTGCTGGTGCTGGCAGGGCTGCAAAGGCTGGCGCTGGCCAGCATCTTCACCAGCTGGACCGACGAATCCGCCCGCGCCATGGAAGGTTTGATCCTGCGCGTGCTGTCCACCTACAGCCTGGTGCAGGCGGGGGTGTTCCTGATCGTCGCCATCATCGTGGCCGTGCCGGCGGTGCGCCATGTCGTGACGCCGGGCCCTTTGAAGAGCCACCGGGTACGGGAAATGGCGCGGCGGCATTTCGTGTCGGTGGGCTGCCGGCTGTCGGATGCCGAACCGCATATCCTGATCTATGCCTGCCTGACCGACCGGCGGGTCGAGCTGGTGGCGCATGACAATATCCACAAGGCGGTGGGCGAGGGGCCGTGGAACGCGGCCGTGGCGGCGGTCGTCGAAGGCATGAAGGCCGGGAAACCCGCCGACGGATTTGTGGCGGCCATCGAGATCTGCGGCGCGGCGCTGGCCCAGCATTTTCCGCCCGACGGGGTGCCAAAGAACCATTTGCCCAATACCATTCTCGAGACTTAAGCTTCTCAAAAATAACCGGAGGGGACTGCCATGCTGAAATATCTCGCGCCTGTAATGTGTCTGCTCGCCGCGCCCGCGCTGGCGCAGGGGATGAGCGTCAAGAAGCTCGATCCGGCGCTGGACAACGTCATCGCGCCGAATACGAAGATCGAGAAGGTCGCCACCGGCTTCATCTTCATCGAAGGGCCGATGTGGAAGGACGGCAAGCTGTGGTTCTCGGACGTGCGCATGGACAAGGTGCGGACCTTCGATCCCAAGACGAACAAGGTCACGGTGGTGCTGAACGATTCCGGCGGCCTGAAGAATGCGCCGCCGGACGGCAATTTCGGTTCCAACGGCATGATCACCGACAAGGATGGTTCGATCCTGCTGACCCGCATGTATGTCGGCACCATCGAGAAGATGGACGACAAGGGCGGGTTGAAACCGTTCCTGGCCAAGTATGAAGGCAAGCGCTTCAACAGCCCCAACGACCTGGTGTTCACCGCCGATGGAGCGCTGTGGTTCACCGATCCGTCCTTCGGGTTGCCGAAGATGGACGCCGACCCCAAGAAGGAAATCAAATACAACGCAGTGTGGCGCTATGCCGGCGGCAAGCTGACGCCGGTGATCACCGACATGACACAGCCCAACGGCATCGGCTTTTCGCCCGATGGCAAGACGCTGTATGTGTCGAACTCCATGCCCGACATGCATATCCGCAGCTATGACGTGGGCGCGGACGGCAAGCTGTCGAACATGAAGAAGCTGATCTCGTTCCCCGGTACGGCTTCCGACGTGCCGGACGGCCTGAAGGTGGACAGCGCCGGCAACATCTGGGCCACCGGCCCGGGCGGTGTGCGCATCATCTCGCCCAAGGGCAAGGTGCTAGGCCAGATCGTGATCCCGGAGACCGTCGCCAATGTCGGCTTCGCCGAGGATGGCAAGACGGTTTACCTGACCGGCTCGACCAGCCTGTACCGGCTGCATTCCAAGATCGCGGGCGAGATCCCGATGTATTACCGCAAGTAATCAGTTGTCGCGGTGGCGGCCCATGCGGCCGCCACCGTCGCCACTGGGTTGCGGATTGCTGGGCTGGGCCGCGTTCTGCTGCGGCTGTTGCTGCCAGAAATTGCCGCGGGTGATGCGATCGCCATTGGGCATGCGGTAGCCGCCACTGGCCTGGGCGTTGTTCTGCGGGGCGGGCTGGTTGTTGCCTTGGTAGTTGCCGCGATTGTCCTGGCGATTGCCCTGATAATTGTTCTGGTAGTTGTTCTGGCGGTCGCCACGGTCATGGTCGCGGTCCTGGCCACGATACGCGTGATCGCGGTCGTGGTGTTCTCGGCCATAGCCGCCGCCATAACCGTAACCGCCGCCATAGCCATAGGGCTGGGCATAGACGTTGGGGCCGTAATAGTCCGGCTCGTAATAGCCGCCGCCGCCGCCATAATAGCCGCCGGAAGTCGCGTAAGGGGCGCAGCCGCCCAGCAGGGCCAGCGCCGCGCCGAATGCCAATGCCGTCCGTTTCATGTTCGTCTCCATGCCGGAGGATTTCCGGCCTGTGCAGCATCACAAGGCCGGGCTGAACCGGACATGAACGGGATGTAAGGTCTTACTTTGGCGTCAGTTTCAGCAGCTTGGAGCCCAGCGGGGTGTTGTTGGTGATCGAGCCGCCGCCGGAATCGCTGAGGACATAGACCGCGCCGTCGGGGCCGACGCGCACGTCGCGCAGGCGCATCTTCACCTCGGTCAGCAGCGGTTCTTCGTTGACGACCTTGCCACCCGACAGGGTCAGCCGTTCCATGGCGTTGCCGCGCAGGGCGACCACGAAGACGCTGTTCTTCCATTCGGGGAACAGGTTGCCCTTGTAGAAGGCCAGGTTGCCCGGACCGATGGAGGGCGCCCAGTAATAGACGGGCTCCTCGATGCCGGCGCGGGTGGGCTCGCTGTCGCCGGTCTGGTTGCCGGGATAGTCGATGCCGTGGGTGACGACGGGCCAGCCGTAATTGGCGCCCTTCTTGATCAGGTTGAGCTCGTCGCCGCCGCGCGGGCCGTGCTCGGTCTCCCAGAGGTCGCCGTCATTGTCGAAGGCGAGACCCTCCTGACTGCGCTGGCCGATCGCCCAGATTTCGGGATAGGCGGCTTCCTGGCCGGTGAAGGGATTGCCCGGGGCCGGCTTGCCGTCGGTGGTGATGCGCAGGATCTTGCCAAGATGGGTGTCGAGGGTCTGCGCCACCAGCCAGGGATAGGAGCCACCGGTGTCGCGGTCGCCGATGGTGATGTAGAGATAGCCGTCCTTGCCCATCACCATGCGGCCGCCGCTGCGCGAGCCGACGCCGGAGCGGTTGTCGTTCGGGGTCTGGGGGCGGGCCTTGAAGATGACCTTCACATCGCTGAGCGAATTGGCGGCCTGGTTGAAGGTGGCGCGCGCCACCTGGATGCCGCTGATCATGCCGCGGTCGAAGCCGAAGAAGGTGAAGTAGATGCGGTGATTGGAGGCGAAGTTCGGGTCGAGGACCAGATCGAACAGGCCGGTTTCCTTCCAGCCCTTGGCCAGGCCATCCACGCCGGAGACCGGCGGTGCGATGGCGCCATCGGGCGAAACCACCCGCAGCGCGCCGGGCAGTTTTTCGGTGACGAGGAATTTGCCGTCGGGCAGGAAACCCAGCGCCCAGGGGGCGTGCAGGCCGCTGGTGATCTCGGTCAGCTTGTAGGGTGCGGTCTTGTGATAGGGCGCGCGGTTCTGGCCGGGGAAAGCCGGCTTGTCCTTCACGTTCTCGTTCAGGCGGCTGTCCACCGGCTTGCCTTCCACCAGCGCCGTGTAATCGGGATTGTTGGGGACGACCGGGGCATCCTGGGCGGGCGGGGTCTGGGCCACAGCAGCGGTGGCGAGCAGGCAGGCGGCGAGAGCGGCAAGGCGGCGGGTCATGGCGTTTCCTTGTTCTTGTTTCAGCGCGGCTTGTTCAGCACGGCCAGCAAAGGTTCTGCATTTTCATTCGCCGGGTTGGCGGCGAAGGCGTCCTTGGTCTTCTGGTCTTTCGCCACGCCGATGATCATCAGTTCCAGCGGGGCGGCGCCGGCCTTGAAGTTCTTGGCCTGGCCCAGATCGACTGGGATGGCGTCGCCCTTCTTGATGGCGACGGTCTCGCCGTTCACGGTGACGCTGCCTTCGCCGGAGATGACGTAATAGGATTCGCTGAGATCGGCGAGGGCGGTGGTGCCGGTCTCCCCGCCCGGCTGGATCAGTTCATGATCGACATAGGCCCAGGGGGTGAAGAACACGCTGGGGCTCAGCGCCCGGCGGCGCTGGACTTTGCCGCCGTCACGGGCGGGCCTCAGCAGTGATTTTTCCAGACGCATGGTGACGAATTGCGGGATGGCATCCTTGGGCGCGCCGACGCGGTCATCTCCCAGGTTGAAGGCATCATAGACCTTGGACGTGCCGACATTGATGTTCATCCACTCCACGTCATGGTCGGTGGAATTGTAGATGGCGTGGGAGGAGCCCATGCGGTTGGGCGCGCCGACCGTGCCCTTGAGCAGGGAGGTGCGGCCATTGACAGTGAATTCGGCCTGGTCGTCGAAGACGACGAACATCTCTTCGCAGTGATTGTGGAAATGCTGGCCGATGCCGCCGCCGGGATGCAGCACGCCGCGGTGCAGGAAGATGAAGTTGGTGGACAGGGCCTTGTCGGTCATCAGGGGACCGAAATTCATGGTGCCGGCGCCGTCATGCACCGCCTTGAGGGTGGCGGTTTTCTTGACGTCGTAATGGGTGATCTTCGAGGCCAGCTGGGCCTGGACGGAGGTGGAGGCCAGCAAAAGGGTGGCCGTCAGCAACAAGCGTTTCATGGTGTCTCCCCCCGAGGCGTTCTGATTTTTCTGCGTGCCCCGTGGGCGGGATAGTAAGTCCTTGGGGACGGGCCACAAGGCCCCGGGCGCCGGAAAATCGCGGGTGCCGGGTGATACGGGCCGGGCAAAGCATGCTAGGGTGCGGCATGGCAGATACAAGAAAAGCACTACCCGGCGCACGGGCCCAGGCCGCCAGCACGGCATCTGACCAGCGCACCCGCATGGTCCTGGACCAGGTCGAAAAGGAGCGGGTGGCGAGCGATGCCAAGACCGCGCGGCTGAAGGCGTTGCGCCTGGCCAAGGAAGCGGAAGAAGAGGCGGCCAAGGCTGCTGCGCCGCCGAAGGCCAAGGCGAAAGCCAAGAAGAAGGCTTAGCGCGGAGCGCGGGCCTCAAGTCGCTGACGTTATGCTAACCCCGGCGTCCAAGCTCCGCCCGTAAGGGGTGTTCGGCAGGCTGAACATCCTGATGTTGTAGTCCAGATGCTGACTGGCTGGCCCAATTGCGAATAGGCGCAAAGCAGGGTCGATCAATAAAGGTAGCGCCACCGAAACTAAACCGGACGACGCCGTGAGGGCGATAGCGTCTGTGTAATTTAAAAGGAAATGAAAATGGCCGATAAAAGTTCGGAAGAGATCGAATTGGACAAACGCGCAGCGGAACGTGCAGTAGCCCACAAGGAAATGAAGCTTGCCGTAGGTACATCCGCACACCATGCAGCTGTCAAGAAGCATACCTTGGCCAGTGAGGCCCATGCAAAGGCCGTTAGAATTGCGCAAAAGGCTGCGACCCGCTCACGCGGATAGATTTCGAGTCGCTGTCGCGCGCGGGCCTTGGCATTCGTATGGCCAACATTGAGGGCCATACGAATGGTGCCGGCTACAGGACTCGAACCTGTGACCCCCTGATTACAAATCAGGTGCTCTACCAACTGAGCTAAGCCGGCTCTTTTGCGCCCTGAGTTCGTCGCGCCTGCTCACGGGCAGCAAGCCCGCTTCCCACGCGACGCTCCTGCTCAGGCCGCAAAATGGAGGGGAGAGATAACCACAGCCCCCGCTAATGGCAAGAAAATCACGGGCGTTTGTTCCAGCGGGTCCAGGCATCGTGCAGGCTTTGCGCGGAGACTTGCGGATTGGCGGCGCAGGCGTCGTTTTCGCACCCTACGATGAAGCGGCCGGCGAACGGGGCGGCCAGTAGAGGATCTTCGCCGCAGAAGGGGCAGGGCTGGCTCCGCCGGGCGGCTGCGCCCCGCTGGATAACTTGTGTTAATGCCGCCCACTTCAGCACCGGGCTGCACAAATTGTGCACTGCAGCTAAAGGGTCATTAGGATTCGCGGGTAATGGCGTCAAACGGCTTTCTTCCTGCGCGAAATGTAAATGCGGCACTGCGACATAAGTGCGCGCGGGCGGATTTTGCATTGTGCGCGCGCCGCATCGGCCGCTGGATTTTTCCACGATGTCGAATGACTCGTGCGATTTCAAAACACGCATTTGTCAGGGCGGCACCAGGATTGATCAACCCCCAACCAAGGAGATCACCATGTTGCGTACCCTCACAACCGCCGCCCTTCTCGCCCTGACCGTCAGCGCCGCGCAGGCCGATAGCCTCAGCGAACGCATCCACACCGCCGCCTGCGTCCAGCGCGTTAGCGCGACCGCGGAGGCCAAGTACCAGGCCATGGCCGAAGCCAAGACGAAGGCTTTGACCGCTTCGAACTAGCCGCCAATAGGCTTGTGGGGGCGTCCTTCCCAAGGGGGCGCCCTCTTGCTTGGCGCGCAAATCAGCTAACCTGTTCTCCACAAGGGGCGCCAAAGCCCCGGAGGGGGACGCATGGTTCATTCCCGCCGCGACTGGATGGCGATGGCAAGCTGGGGCATGGCCGGTTTGCTGGCGAGTGAGCGGGCGGCGGTGGCGCTGCCATCGGCGCGCGCGCTGATCGATCCGCGTTCGGCGATCAAGATTACAAAGCTGGAGATCATTCCGGTCCATTCGCTGCGCTCCATCTTCGTCAAGATGCACACCGATGCGGGCATTGTCGGGCTGGGCGAAGGCACGGTCGAAGGCAAGATCGAGACCGTGGTGGCGGCGATCCAGCAACTGGAGCCGTACCTGAAGGGCAAGGACCCGCGCCAGCCTGCGCATCACTGGCAGGCGATGTATCGCCATGCCTTCTATCGCGGCGACGTCATCCTGTGCAGCGCGCTGTCGGCGGTAGACATCGCCATGTGGGACATCAAGGGCAAGGCGCTGGGCACGCCGGTCTATGATCTTTTGGGCGGGCCGACGCGCGACCGCATCAAGCTCTATGGTCAGGCCGAGAGCGTGGAAGAGACCAAGAGCCATGTGCTGGCCGAGGGCTATGTCTCGATGAAGACCAGCGTCAGTTCCAGCCGGGGGCGGCTGTCTCGGGCGAGCGAGAGTCCGTATTACATCGACGGCTTTGTCGAGAAGGTGAAGGCGATCCGCGAGCTGGTGGGGCCGAACTTCGACCTTGGCATAGAGATGCATGGCGAGCATGAGCCGCCGGCGGCGATGCAGATCATCAAGGCGCTGGAGCCGTTCCGGCCCTGGTTCTTCGAGGAGCCGATCCAGTTCCAGAACCTGCCGCTGATGGCGGAGATGGCCAAGAAGACCAGCGTGCCGTTCGCCACCGGCGAGCGGATGGTGACCAAGTGGCAGTTCCGCGACCTGTTGACGGCGGGGGCGGCGCAGTTGCTGCAGCCGGACATCACCCATGTCGGCGGCATTACCGAGATGAGGGCGGTGGCGGCGCTGGCGGAGGCCTTCTATGCCGACATGCTGCCCCATTCCAAGGAAGGGATGGTGGGGTTCGCGGCCTCGATGCACGTGGCCGCCTCGATCCCCAATTTCCTGGCGCATGAAGTGCCCAGCCTGCAGGCGGTGAAGGGCGGGCCGAATGTGGAGCGCAGTCCGCTGGGCAAGAGCTATATCAAGAATCCGATGGTGATGACGGGCGGGGCGATCATGCTGAAGGGCAATATCGACGGGCCGGGGCTGGGCATCGAGCTCGACGAGCATCTGATCGACAATGAGCGCGGCATTCCGGAATGGCTGTTTCCGGAAATGTGGGATGCGTTAGACGGATCGGTGCGGGACCACTAAGTGGCGGCGCCGTCAGGCGGCCATGCGCGTCTTGATATAGGCGGTGAGGTCGCCGACGGTGCGGACGGTGACCAGTTCGGTCTCGTCCATTTCGATCTTGAATTCGTCTTCGAGATCCATCAACAGTTCGAAGCGATCGAGGCTGGACACGCCCAGATCGTCCACCAGCAAGGCGGTGGGGGTGAACCGCTCCCGGTCAAGCATCAATGATTTTTGCAGGACCGCGATGACGCGGCTCGAGGTTTCCATCTCGGCCAAGTTAGCAGGATTCGGCGCGCGCGTCCGGATTATCTGGAGTGGGCCTATAGCCCCCAGATTTCCTGCGGCAGCGGCTGAATGGGCATTTTCGTCTCGATCTTGCTGGCACGGGGAGGGTTCACCAAGCGGGCGATGCGGTCCAGCAGCAGCTTGTCGTCAAATGGCTTGACCAGATATGCTGGGCCAACGGGGGCGGCATGGATCGTTGGATCATCATCGGCGCGGTTCTGGCGATCTTCGCCTGCCTGGGCGTGGGCGGCTGGTATTTCCAGCGCGGGGTCCAGCATCCGGCGACTATCTGCTCCAATCCGGATGCGCGCTGCGGCGACGACCGGCATCTGTGATCAAGTGATCTTGTAGCGCGCGAAAATAATTCGCGCGCGATGGGCGTGGGTGCGCTGACTCTTTTTAAAAATCGCGTTCAACTCTTCTCAAAGTGCTGTCCGCCGCCAATCCGGCCATGAAGCTGATGATCGATCATAAGAGTGGGCGCAGCAGTATATTTACGCCCGAATGTCTCAAAAACAGCTATGGTAGTTACTACCTGTCGTTGGATTTCGAGAAGGCGGGCGGCCTGGATCACTTGACCGCTGGTTACGATACGGCAGAGAACTAGCGCGCGAAGGTATAGCGGTAGGTCCAGCGTTTTTCATTTCCGGGCGTCAGGTCGATGGCGATGTAAGGTTCGACGGACTGGACCTTGTCGATCGAAAAGATGTTGAGCCGGGTGATGGGCTGGTCGCCCTTGATGGTGACGCCGCCGCCGCCGGCACTGTCGCGGATGACGATGTCGTAATCGGCGGCAGTGTTGCCAAAGCCAGTGACCAGGAACGAGATGCGTTCCTTGGATTTCATCGGCCGCAGATAAGTCAGGGTCTTACCCTCGACGCGTATCAGGTCTGGCGAAGGCGGGTTGGTGGCGATCGTCAGCGGGAAGGGGAATGTGATCTGGGTGCCTGCATTGCCGGACACAAGCCGCAAGAAGTTGTGGTCATAGACCGTGGTGGTGATCGGCTTGCTGCCGGTATTGGTCAAGCGGTGTTCGATCACCAGCTCGGGCTTGTCCGGCACCAGACGCAGAATCTTCTCGTAGGTGTAGGCGGTTTCGCCCAGCTTTAGGGTTTGAGTGAAGGTGACGCCCGTCTGGGAGGGCGTGACGGTCCACTTTCCCGCATCCACGACCAGGTAGTGCCGGTAATGGTCGTAAGGCTGGGTGTCGGGTTGGCGCAGGGTGCCGACGCCGATCTTGACGAACAGGCCGTGTGAGGGCGTGAAGTCCAGCGGGGCGAATTCCTCGACCGGGCCGGTTGTGGCGCTGTCGGGGCCGGCGACCAGCGCGCCCTTGGCGTCGTAGGCATAGTCGAGCACTTCGGGCGCGGTGCGGTCAAACCAGGGGCCGTAGAACTTCCGTCCGTTCAGTTTCAGGCTGGTGATCACGCCGGCCTGGTCGAAGCGGGTGCCGCGGTAGAATGCATTGGACCCGGGCGGCGCGATATGGGCGACGATCGGGCCGTTGCTGATGGTAAGGCTGGGGGCTGAGGCCAGTAGGTCGCTGACCGGGGCGCTGACGGTGGGAACCGGCTGCACCGGCTGGGCCACCGCCGCTGATGCCAGCAGGACGCCAGCCAGTGCGAGCTTCAGTCTCACGTGCGGTCGCCGGGGCCGTAATAGTCCAAGGTGTGGCTCCAGCTCTTGGTCTCGCCGGGCGCCAGCTTGATGTCCATATAGGGCTCGATGCCCATGGTGGCGGGGATCGACCACCACAGCAGCCGGCTGACCGGCAGGCTGGCGCGCAGGCGCACGCCATAGCCAGTCCTGGTGTTGGTGATGCGGAAGTCATTGTCGCTGGGTGAGGGACCAAAGCCGGTCAGGTCGCTGGCGACCTGTTCCTGGCCTGTCAGGCCGCGGAGATAGGTCATGCGTGCGCCGTCGAACTTGATCACATCGGCGGGCATGGGACGGGCGTTGGTCAGCTTGAAGGGCGCTTGCAGCTCGACCGCATCCTCGCCGGGGCTCAGGGTCATGAAGTGGTGGTTGTAGACGGTCGTGTCGATCGGCTTCTTGCCGGTGTTGGTCAGCTTGTCCTCGATCACCATCTGGGGCTTGCCCGGCACCAGGCGCACCGTCTTGGTGTAGGTGTAGCCATAGCCGCTGGGATCGCCCTTCAGCACCTGGGTGGAGCGCACGCTGGTCTTGGTCGTGGTGGTGGTCCAGGTCCCGCCGTTCATGATGGGATAGGTGTGGAAGCGGTCATACTTGTCGGTATCGCGTTTGAGGATGCCGACGCCGATCTTGAGGAATCGCCCGTCGGGGCCGGCTGTCTCGAAGCCGTTCTCGCCATATTCCTCCACCGGGCCGGCGGCGGCATTGTTGTTGTGCGCCACCAGGCCGTCGGCATCATAGGTGAAGTTCTTCACGCCGGGCGAGGTCTTGATGAACCAGTAGCGGCCGTAATCCTGACCCTTGTAGGTGATGTGGGTGATCATGCCGGCATGGTCGAACCGGGTGGCGCGGTAGAAGCCGAATGGCTCAGGCGGGTAGACCTTGGCGGATACCAAGCCGTTGTCGATTACCTTGGCGGGGAATTTGTCCAGTGCGCTGGCGGGCGAGGTTTCGGCCGGATTGGGCGGAATGAAAGGCGCGTTGCCTTGACTCATTGCATGGGGCGCAAGCGCCAGGGTGGTGGAGGCCAGCAGCAGTACAAGCGAAATCCTGGTCATGGTTTTTCTCCGGGTCCGTAGAAGTCGTAGATGTAGGTCCAGCGCCTGGTCTCGCCCGGCTTGAGCGAGATGGCGACATAGGGTTCCAGGCTGTAGGTCGCGGTGATCGACCACATGTTGATCTTTGCGACCGGCGTATCGGCACGGATGCGCTGGCCGAATCCTGTTTTCGTGTTCGTGATGGTGAAGTCGTAGTCGCTGATCTTGTCGCCAAAGCCGGTCAGCAGGCTCTGGGTGGTGACGCCCTTGGGGATCGGCGCCAGGTAGCGGATGCTGTTGCCATCCAGCTTGACCAGTTCGGGTTGGAACGGTTCGACGGCGCTCCATGGGAAGGGCGCGGTGATGACCAGGTTTTCGCTGCCCGGATCGATGGTCAGGAAGTTGTGGCAGAAGACCTGGGTGACGATGTCTTTCTTGCCGGTGTTGGTCAGCACATGGCTGATGGTCATTTGCGGCTTGCCGGGCACCAGCTGCACGCTTTTGGCGTAACGATAGCTGTAGCCGGACTCCTGGTCCTTGAGGTCCTGGGT
>CAIUTH010000152.1 GCA_903902075.1 uncultured Alphaproteobacteria bacterium | reverse complement strand
GCCGGGGTTGCGCGCGACGACCTCCGCCTGTGCGCGCTCACCCCATATCTTGAGTTGCTCGATGGCCGCGGCACGAAAGGTATCGCCCGCCGCGAGCACGACGCGCTTGCCTTCGTCGTGAAGCTTGGCGGCGAGCTTGCCGATGGTGGTGGTCTTGCCGGTGCCGTTGACCCCCGCCACCAGGATCACAAAGGGCTTCTTGCCGTCCTCCACCCGCAGCGGTTGCTGGATGGGGGTGAGCAGGGCGGCGATTTCACCGGCCAGCACCGATTTCAGCTCGGCGCCGGAGATTTCCGCGTCATAGCGGTTCTTCGCCACCGCAGCAGCGATCCTGGCGGATTGGGCGGCACCCATGTCGGCGCGGATCAGTGCCTCTTCCAGCTCGGCCACCGCGGCGGCGTCAAGCTTCTTCTTGGTCAGGATTTCGCCCAGCCCGGTCTTGGACAGGCCGGACTTGAGACGGTCGAAGAAAGTGGGCGGCGGCGGCGCTTCGCCGAAAGTCCTCATTGCAAAATGCCCGTCAGCTTGTCGCCCGTGCGGCCGGTGATGGTGAGGGGAAGGAAGCTGCCATACGGCGCGTCGAATTTGACCGGCGTGAAGCATTGGGTGCGCCCTATCCCGCCGCGCTCCATCAGGACGATGTGGCGTGCCCCTTTCATGCTGTCCAGCCGTACAGTCCAGGCCGCTTCGCCCTTGGCGCGCAGCCGGGCGGCCCGTTCCTTGACCAAGGGGCGGGGCAGCTGGGGCATCCTGGCGGCGGGCGTACCCTCGCGCGGCGAAAAGCCGAAGACATGCAGCTGCGACAGGCCGGCATCATCCACAAGCGCCAGGCTGTTCTCGAACATCGCATCACTTTCTGTGGGAAAGCCGGCGATCAGGTCGGCGCCGAACGCGGCATCGGGACGATGACGGCGCACGGCATCGCAGAAATCGATGCTGTCGGCCCGTGTATGACGGCGCTTCATGCGCTTGAGGATCATGTCGTCGCCCGACTGGGCCGACAGATGGAAATGGGGCATCAGCCGCTCTTCCTCGGCGATGGCGCGCATCAGCGTCTGGTCGGCCTCGATGCTGTCGATCGAGGATAGCCGCAGTCGTTTCAGTTCGGGCACCAGCCTGAGGATCTTGCGCACCAGTGTGCCCAGTCCGGGCGTGCCCGGCAGGTCGGCGCCATAAGAGGTGAGGTCCACCCCGGTCAGCACGATCTCGGCAAAGCCCTGTTCCACCATCCGGCGGGCCTGGGCCACCACCGCGCCCATGGGCACGCTGCGTGAAGGGCCCCGGCCATAGGGAATGATGCAGAAGGTGCAGCGGTGATCGCAGCCATTCTGCACCGACAGGAACGCGCGGGTCCTGCCTTCGAAATGATCCACCATGGGAGACGCATTTTCGCGCAGGCCCATGATGTCGGCGACACGGATCCTGTCGTCGAAGCCGGCATAGCTTTCCGCGGCCAGCTTTTCGGCATTGCCCAGCACCCGGTCCACTTCGGGCATGGCGGTATAGGTCTGGGGCTCGGTTTGCGCGGCGCAGCCGGTAACGATGATGCGCCGGCCCGGTTGTTCGCGCTTCAGCTTGCGGATGGCCTGGCGCGACTGGCGCACCGCTTCGGCCGTGACGGCACAAGTGTTGATGACCACCGCATCGCGCAGCTGGGCTTCGCGGGCGCGGTCCTTGATCGCCTCGCTCTCATACGCGTTGAGGCGGCATCCGAACGTCACGACCTCCAGGGTCATGGCATGCCTGAAAGCTTGTTCAGGTCCAGCCGGCCGCGAAAGGGTTCGGCGGTGGGCCCCGTCATCAGCACATGGCCGTCGCTTTCGCGCCATTCGATCAAGAGCGAGCCGCCGTCCAGGATCACTTCCACCTTGCGGTCCGTCAGGCCGCGCCGGATGGCGGATACGGCCGTAGCGCAGGCGCCGGTGCCGCAGGCCAGGGTCACGCCCACGCCGCGTTCCCACACCCGCATGCGGATTTTGCCCGGGTCCAGCACCTGGGCGAATTCGACATTGGTACGGTTGGGGAACAAGGGCAGGGTTTCGATTTTGGGGCCCAGCATTGTGATGGGGGCGGCCACGGCATCGGGCACGAACAGCACGCAATGGGGATTGCCCATGGAAGCGGCGCTGGCCGGCACGCTGGAGCCGCCCACTTCGATCAGGAAATTGCTGGTATCGGTTTGCTGCGCCAGCGGGATCTGCTGCCAGTCCAGCCGCGGCTTGCCCACATCCACCGTCACTGCGCCCTTGCCGGCATCGCTGCAGATCAGAAGCCCGCCCATGGTGGCAAGCTTGACCCGCACCAGGCCGCGCTCGTCCAGCAGCAGGCGCGCGACACAGCGCGTGGCGTTGTAGCAGCTTTCCGATTCCGATCCGTCGGCATTGTAGAACAGCACGCTGGCATCGGCCTGGGCGCCGCCGGGGCGGATCACCACCACCGTGTCGCAGCCCACGCCGAAATGGCGATTGGCCACGGCCTTTGCCTGCATCGCGGCCAGATTGACGGCGGCGTCGCGCGCGTCGAACACCACGAAATCATTGCCCAGGCCGTGCATTTTCACGAAAGCAGTCATGGAGGCGTTATAGTGATCCGGAAGGGGCTTTTCTATGGACTTGGGGGCCTAAAATTTCCAAGCTGGCGCGACAATATCGCGGAACCGCCATGCGCATCCTTCTCAGCCTGATCGCGCCGCTGCTCATTCTTGCTTCAGGAGCCTTTGCCTTGACCGATGATCCCTATGCCTGGCTGGAAGATGTCCATGGCGAAAAGCCGCTGGCCTGGGTGAAGGCAGAGAATGCCAAGGCGCTGGGACCGCTGAAAGCCGATCCCCGCTACCAGAAGAATTACGATTCCCTCATGCAGGTGCTGGACGCCACCGACCGCATTCCCACCGGCGGGCTCAGCCACGGCTTTGTCTATAATTTCTGGCAGGACGCGGCCAACCCCAAGGGCCTGTGGCGGCGCACGGCCATCGCCGACTACCAGAACCCCGATCCGAAGTGGGAGGTGCTGCTGGACGTGGACGCGCTGGCGAAAGATCAAAAAGAGAACTGGGTCTTCAAGGGCGCGGAATGTTCACCCGGCGAGGTACGCTGCCTGCTGCGCCTGTCGCGCGGCGGCGGCGATGCCGTGGTGGTGCGCGAATATGACCTGAAGGCGAAGAAGTTGGCCGATGATGGCTTTGTCTTGCCCGAAGCCAAGGTCGACGCCGCGTATCTGGACGATAACACGGTGCTGTTCGCCACCGCCAAGGACGGCGAGACCAAGTCCGGCTATGCCCGCATCGTCAAGCTGTGGAAGCGCGGCACGGAGTTGGCGTCTGCCAAGGTTCTGTATGAAGGCCAGGTGGAAGACGTGCTGGCCGCGCCGGCGACGTTTCACAGCAAGGGCGTAAATGCCGGCCTGGTGATCCGGGCGGTGAACTTCTTTGAAAACGATTATTTCCTGCTGCAGGGCGAAACCGTGAAGCAGTTGCCGCTGCCCCGCTCGGCCGATGTGAAGGGGCTGTTCGACGGCGCCTGGCTGGCGACGTTGCGCCAGCCTTATGAAACCGGCGGCGTGAAATTGCCCAAGGGCGCGCTGGTGGCGTTCCGCGACGGCGCGCCGCCCCAGGTGATCTTCGCGCCCGGCCCGCGCCAGAGCATCGAAAGCGTCGGCATCGGCCGCGACAAACTCTATGCGGCCATCACCGACAATGTGATCGGCGCGGTGCATGTCTTTACCACCAACGGCAAGGGCTGGAGCGACAAGCTGCTGCCGCTGCCGGGGCAGGGCGCCGCCGGCATCGTCTCGACCAATGATTTTGGCCCGCAGGCGATTTTCAGTTTCCAGAATTACCTGACCCCACCCACCCATTATTTCGACGGCGGCAGCGACAATCCCAAAGCCATAAAGTCGCTGCCGGCGCGCTTCGATGCGTCGAACCTGGTCAGCGAGCAGTTCGAAGCCGTCAGCAAGGACGGCACGAAAATTCCTTACTTCGTCACCAGGCCCAAGACCCTGAATGGCCCGGCGCCCACCGTACTGTACGGCTATGGCGGCTTCGAAGTGTCGCTGACACCGGGCTACAGCGCCAATATGGGACGGCTGTGGCTCAGCCATGGCGGCATCTATGTGGTGGCCAATATCCGCGGCGGCGGCGAGTTCGGGCCTGCCTGGCATGACGCAGCGCAGAAGAACAAGCGCCAGCATGCCTATGACGATTTCGAGGCCGTGGCCGCCGACTTGGTCAAGCGCGGCCTCACCACCACCAAACAGCTGGGCATCATGGGCGGCTCAAACGGGGGGCTGCTCGTGTCCACCGTTATGGTTCAGCGGCCCGAACTGTTCGGCGCCGTGGTCTGCCAGGTGCCGCTGATCGACATGATCGCCTATACCCATATCGGCGCCGGCGCGAGTTGGGTGGCCGAGTATGGCGACCCGGCCATCCCGGCCGAGCGCGATTACATTCTCACCTATTCGCCGTACCAGAATGTGAAGAAGGGCGTGAAATATCCGCCGGTGTTTTTTGTCACCGCCACCAGCGACGACCGGGTGACGCCGGTGCATGCCCGCAAGATGGCGGCGCGAATGCTGGAGCAGGGCCATCAGGTGATGTTCTACGAGAACACCGATGGCGGTCATGCCGCCGCCGCCGATCACCGCCAGTATGCGGAGATGTT